>CAIYOZ010000042.1 GCA_903927945.1 uncultured Bacteroidales bacterium
CACCCAGTAACAAACAGGCAATTTTTAAAGTGGCAAACATGCTATTCCCGGTATTCGCCACCGGAAATGAAAATTTGTTTTCAATCTGTGAAGCCTCAAATTTATCACCGATTTTGTCGATAATAGCCAGACGCTCTTTCTTGCGCACAAACAATTCAAACAACCTGAAAATACCAACGGTTACAATCCCTACAACCAGTGGAACTAAAATAAAGTCCATCATAATTTTTGTTTTTTAGATAAATAATTTCGTTCTTTGCAGTGTTTGACGCTCTAACTTGAAAATGGTTACAATTTCACCTGTATTTTTTATTCTTTCCCGAATCTTGTAACCAAAACGGTTTCTTTGCGTCTATCGTACAACATGGAGAATCAGGAAGAATTAATCTACATAAAGCGGATTTTGGAGGGCGAAACAAACTTGTTTTCCTGCTTCCTGGAGAAATACAGTTCTTCCATTTATTCATTGATTGTACGGATCATTCCTTCCAGGGAAGATGCGGAAGAACTCGTACAGGACACTTTTCTTAAGGCCTTTAGAAAGCTGGTGACTTTTAAAGGCGATTGCAGTTTCTCTACCTGGCTCTACCGGATAGCCTACAATACGGCGATCTCGGAAACCCGAAAGAGAAAAATCATATTGCCATTGCTGGATGAGAAAATGATGGAGACCCTTACCGATGACGATATGGATACTCTGTTTGAGAGGGACGAGGATGAAGTATTGTTGCAAAAGCTGGAAATTGCCATTGACCAACTGAATGTGGAAGAAAAGACCCTGATTACACTCTATTACTACGAAGCTAAACCGGTAGCCGAAATAGCCGTGGTTTTCGAACAAACAACGGATAACATTAAAGTGAAGCTCTTCAGGGTAAGAAAGAAAATCTATGCATTAATGAATCAGTAAAACCCTATGAAACAAGATAAAGCAATTTTCAAGGCAGTCCATTCGCGTAAGAGTCCTATTCTATCAGCGGGCTTCAACTCCAGGATGATGGATCAGATTTATCATGCCGAAGCAAAAAGGAAGAAGCGTTCGTATATCCTCAGCCTGAGCTCCATTGCAGTGGCTTCACTAGGGTTGATTTCCCTGGCAGCATATTTGTTGAAAGATCATATTCCACTAAATGTCACCCTTCAATTTCCGGCATTCCTTTCATTGAATGAATTCATTAGCCGGTATGGTTTTAGTTTTTATATCGGATTCCTAATCCTGCTTTTAATGATCATCGATACTACTTTTCGTACGTTCAGGCATAAACGGGAGAGTGATAAGTTCAGGCAATTCAAATAATACTTTGATTATTCCTTGCTAGATTATCAAAAGCCATTTCCATCTCTTTTTTATGCTTGAAATCATTCTAACGATCGGTCTAAAAGCACCCCTGGAATGACCCCATGTATCTTCCACAAACGACCCCGTCGCTATTTGCGACAGGGTCGATAAAAATCTGTATTGAGAAGCATAATTCCGTTAAACGGATCCAGTTTCGCAATTTTTCAGGCACGTAACATTGAACTCTTCACATCTTTACCCGTTGGTATGCCTTGGTCATACCTTTGTCATACCTTCGTCATACTTTCGTTTTTAGACATTACATACATATTACATACATGTTACATATATATTACATATACATCACATAACTATATAGGTATGTAACATCTATTTAACATGTATGTAACGAGTATCTGTTTAAGATGTGATTTATAAAAACGAAACCATGAATAACCCTGGAGATAGGCAGGAGGTAGGCAAGTTAAGACGGCAGGGTAGGTTAGTTGTTGCCGATTGATGAGTTCAAACAAAAAACAAGTTATTTTTTATGAATTATGCTCAAGAACATGATTTATGAACCAAAAAACTATGCTTTTTTGCGTTAATTTGTGCCCAGAATAATAAATGTAAAAAATACAATTAATCATGACTGTACAAGAATTAAAAGCTGCCTTCCAAACTGCCTATGGCCAGGAAGCAGAAGCTGTTTATTTTGCTCCCGGACGTGTGAATTTGATCGGCGAACATACCGATTACAACGGTGGATCGGTTTTCCCATGTGCCTTAAGTTTCGGAACATACCTGTTGCTTCGTAAAAACGACAAGAAGATGGTCAATTTCCGTTCGTTGAACCAACCGGAGATCATCAGCCTTGCACTGGACCAACTCACTACACCCCTGGATAAATTGTGGGTGAATTATCCCCTGGGAGTTCTTGCCCAGTTCATCAAACGTGGAATTAAAATTAAAGAAGGTTATGATATCCTGATCTGGGGTAACGTTCCTAACGGAGCCGGTCTTTCTTCTTCTGCCTCGTTGGAAGTGGTGACTGCTTATGCCATGAACGACCAATTGGCGACAGGATTTAACCGTACTGTGCTGGCACAGATCGGTCAAAAAGCCGAACATGAATTTGCATTCGTGAACTGCGGTATCATGGATCAGTTTGCATCTGCCAACGGTGCTAAAGACCATGCTATTCACCTGAATTGCGACACATTGGAATTCGAACTCGTTCCGGTGAAACTGGAAGGAATAAAGATCCTCATCTCAAACACTCATAGTCCTCACAAACTGGATTCGGGCGCTTACAACCAACGAGTTGCCGAATGCAAACTGGCGGTTGAACAACTGAATAAAGTTCGGCCACTCAAATACCTGGCTGAACTGACGGAAGCTGAGTTTGAAAAGATAGAATCAGCCATCACCGATGTGACTGCTCATAAGCGTGCCCGTCACGTCGTGGGAGAGGTACAACGTACCTCCGATGCTGTAAAAGCCTTGAAAGCGGGTGATATCGTGAAATTCGGCCAATTAATGAATGCCTCCCACGTTTCACTGCGTGACGATTATGAAGTAACCGGACCTGAGTTGGATACCATGGCCGAAGAAGCCTGGAAGATTGACGGTGTTATCGGCTCTCGTATGACAGGTGGTGGTTTTGGTGGCTGTACTGTTTCACTGGTAAAAGACGAAGCCATCGAACCCTTTATTGCCAACGTAGGAAAAGCCTATGAAGCAAAAATCGGCATCAAACCCGAATTCTATATCGCCGAGATTGGTGACGGAGCGTGTAAATTGTAAGTGAGAGTTAATTGGTTAATTAGTTAATTGGTTAATTGGTTTGAATGAGTTGATTAAGTTAATTGGTTAATCGGTTGACTGGTTTTCTAAAACTGCCATTCTTCAACTTTTCAAACTTTCAAACTCTTACCTAATTAACCCCATAACCTAATTAACCGATCAACCAATTAACTTAATCAACCAATTAACTAATAACTAAAGATGAAGACAGTAAAGGAATTACAAATTGAGATGGACGGTAAGCCGGTATCGCTATATACACTTTTCAATAAGAAAGGCATGTCGGTGGATATTACCAATTATGGGGCTAAGATATTACGCCTGATGACTGCCGATAGAAACAGTAAATTTGAGGACGTGGTACTGGGATTCGACACACTGGAAGAAGTCATCGAAAAAGAAATCTATTTTGGTGCGATATGCGGCCGTTTTGCCAACCGGATCAAGGATGGCAGGTTTACACTCGATGGAGAGAAATATCAGCTTCCTGTGAACAATGGGACTAACTCCTTGCATGGGGGTATCCATGGATATAACGAAAAGGTGTGGACGGTGAAATCGGTTTCACAACAGGAACTGGTACTTAACCTTCTTTCGCCCGATGGGGAAGAAGGTTATCCGGGTAATCTGGACATTACTGCCACCTATTTCCTGTCCGATGAAAACGAGTTGAAAATCCATTACGAAGCTACTACAGATAAACCAACGATCATTGGGTTGACCAATCACTCTTATTTCAACCTCAAAGGTGCCGGAAATGGAACAATCAGGGATCACCAATTGCAGATTAATGCAGACTTTTACACGGTATTGGATGAATCATTTGCTTTGACAGGTGAAATTCGTCCGGTGGAAGGGACTCCCTTTGATTTCCGTAAACCAGTGGTTGTGGAAGAACGGGTGGATGATGAAGCATTCGTTCCCGGCTGGGGATTGGACAATAACTGGTGTATCCGCAAACATCAGGCAGGCGACCTGGCATTGGCTGGAACAGTCTATGAGCCTGTCAGTGGACGTAAGATGGAAACATTTACTACTCAACCCGGTTTGCAGGTCTATTCAGGAAACTGGATTGAAAACGTCATTGGCAAAGAAGGAAAGAAATATGACCGTCAGGATGCCATCTGCCTGGAGACACAAGGTTTCCCCAATTCACCGAACGTAGCCCATTTCCCAAGTCCGGTGCTGCGTCCCGAAGAAAAGTACGACGAATGGTGCGTATATAAATTCTCGGTAGAATAAGAAGGATTTACGATTAAAGAAATAGCCAATCAAAGATCAGGAATGATATTGATTGGCTATTTTATTTCTACAAGTGTCGCTTAATTTGAATTTAACAAGGACCTATGTTTGTAATTTTGTGTGGTTTTGTACACTCCTGACGGAATGAGTTTTAATAAATTCTAATGGAATAAATCCTCAGGCACAACCGATATCATCTCACGTTGAAAATACCTGTTACGATTATTTTAATCTTCATAATCATCAAAATCTAATTTGAATTTATTGCCACTATCCGATGCCAGAATGGTTATGGTTTTTTTCATCTTTCTATTATTTAGAATCAAAACCACATCATGTCTCCCCACTGATAAATTAGTGGTAAACGGTGTTTTGCCTGCTTTGACATGATCTATAAAGAGATTTGCTGATATCGGATATGTGAAAACTGCTGAAGGCTCATGATAAATTTCAACTGTTTTAGCCGAATCGACAGGTGCTGCTCCAGGGACCGTATTATCGGGTGTTAATGTTTCATGAATACTGCTTGTTTCCAATTGGTACATAGCCCCTGTCGCCGGATCGACAATCAGCATGCCGATCAACCCTCCGAAAATGATATTCCCCAGGTACCAGCCATTGAGCGTGCAATTCACAGGAACGGTCTTTTCGGCAAAACCATCCATGGTTAATTTGACCTTGTACGATTCACTTTCAAAAAATCCTGCACCCGATTTCAATAAAAATGTTGCCGGAGTCTGTCCGCTAAATACAGGAATTCCACTCCTGTTGGTAACTTGTATGGTTGCTCCTGCAGGTTCCGATTTCACGGTTAAATGATTATAGCCCGAAGATACGATGGAAGCACAACTGGTAAAAGCCAGAACGATCGATAGAAATGTAATTGTCCTAAAAATTCTTTTCATTTTATTTATTTGTTTATTTGTTTTATTGTCTAATTGCAACAACATCATTTCAAACGACCATCATTTCAACGGAATAAATTCCATTGCTACAATATCGATCGTTCCTACGGAACTTCGTTGCAGCGGTTTTTAATGCCGTAGGCATGACCGATAGTGTAACCCGGTGGTTTTAACCCAGGGATAGAAGCCACAACCTTATGCCATAGTGCCGTAGGCACGGCCGATATCATGCTGCAAACTTTCAAATAACCTACTTCAACGAAATATCTTTGCAGTCTTTTCTCTGACAGGCAATTCCCCCCGGACAGAGTAATATAATTTGATAAAGTGCCATTGAAGATCCGAAGGAATGATGTTTGTCATACTCACTGATTCAGTTAAACTGTTTGTAGTTGATGAATAGGCAGTGATTTTAAATACTACTTCATTCCACCCCTTTTTAAAAGTTACATCATAAAAATTTGTGGAATTCTCTGTATATCCACCACCGGTATATGTTTCAATATGGGTTCCTTTCAGGGTTAAAGGCTTGTCTGTATAGATAAACGAGGAATAAGAAAGACCTGCCTTATTCAGACTATCGTTGGCATAATTACATCTTTGCAAATCCCCCTGAATACTATTATTCAGGTAGGCTCTGATAGCTACTGCCCCTCCCATTACTGTGGTGTCACTGATGGCAACACCGCTTAATGAGCCTATTTTTGATAACTCAGGGATCGTTAGATGGATTGTGAACTCACCGGTTGATAACACCAGACCAGAACCAACGTAATTAGTGTTCCTGGCTTTCACCGAATCCAGGGAATTGGCCACATAATTCACGATCTTTCCGCTGATGACTCCATCGCTGGTGATCGAACTGTTGCCTGTAGACACATCATCTTTTTGGCAACTGAAAAATGTCACACATACCGCTATTAATACCAGGTTGAAAATTGTTTTCATCATACTGTTTTGTTTTAATTTATTTTCACCCTCCAAAATTACAACAAATATCCAGTTCATTAACACATTTTAGACAAATAGTTTTAAACAATCCAAACAATTACTTCATTTAAACAAAATAAGACCGTTCAAACTCTCGGTCTGAACGGTCTTAATGTATATCGCTTACAGTGTATTATCCCCTTGTCAATTAAAAATGTGGTGGAGATATTCCACATTCAATCCGTAATTCTTTTTCACATTGTGTACGTCCGTTTGGTCGCGCGAACGCTCTACCACCAGCCATCCGCACCAGCCCATGTCCTGCAACACGGTTTTCACCCGGTTCATATCCAGTTTTTTATCGTCGGAAAGTGTCACTCCGTCGGTATTGGTACAATGTATCTGGCAGATTCTGTCTTTTCCCAGTATGCGGAGTTCCCTGTATAGATCCCGTCCCAATACCAGCGGATTCTGAAAATTATAATAGATCTTTATGGCTTTCGAATCAATCTCCTTGAGTAGTTTTACCTCTCCCCGTGCATCCAGTGATGTTTCGATTCCAATTACCACGCCCGCCTGTTGTGCCATTTTCCCCACTACTTTCAACCGCTGAACGATCAGCGGACGCAATTCGGGGTGCTTGTTTAAATCGCACACACCCAACGGTAGAAAGCCTGTCTTCACTCCCATAGCCTGCATGGTAGTCAGGCAATCCTCCACCAAAGCCTGGTAGTTCTCCCGTTGTGCAAACGACTGTCCATAAAACCCCGACATAGCCACCGAGGAAATCACGATCTTGTTGTCTGCTGCCGTTCGGAGGAATAACTCCCTGAATTCTTTCTTTCGCAACTTGTTGTCAAACGAATCCCGTTGCCCGAGCGAACCCATATCCATCTCCACCCCATCGGCTCCAAGGGCACGTGCCAATTCAAATTCCCCGATCTTCTGACGCTTAAGGATCATCCAGTCGCACACCGATATCTTGAAACAATCGTGCCCGGTTTTGTTTGTACCTGTATCCGGAGGTGTAGCTTGCAGTCCGAAAACGCTACTCAACGTGCATACCAGGGGTACTATCCGTTTTCCCCAACTTCGTTTTATCATCATTCCTGAAGGTGTTAGTTTTACAGGGTAAGACGAACACGATTCTGAATTGTAATCATAAACATCAGGATAATACTATGGCACTTAAACGAGTTACTTTTTCATTCTCAGTATCATCCTATCCTGAATCTTTGACATAAACAACACCATACACATGGCACCAATCAGTGCAAATAGCATGTCCGACTGGGTATCCCATATATCACCCTGTGTACCCAGAAATGCTTCGGAGGATTGACCTGACACCACAGCCACCAACCATTCAAAGAGTTCATAACAGGCACTTATACTTAAACACACACATACTGTCACAAATGAAAGCCAAGAACCACGCTTTACAACCTCCAGCCTGATAAACAATTCCCTTACCACCATTGCCGGAATGAAACCCTGTGCAAAATGTCCCACTTTATCATAGTTGTTGCGGCTTTGATGAAATACCTCCTTTACCCAATCAAACAATGGCACCTGTGCATAGGTGTAATGCCCGCCAATAAACAGAATGTAACAATGAACCAGAATAAAGACATACGTCAGATAGGTGAATTGAAACTTCTTAAAAGTGAACATGAGCAGGATCAAGGCAAATATACCCGGAAATACTTCCAGTATCCAGGTGAAATAATCGTGAGGATGAATCCCCGAAACAATCAATCCACTAATAAACAATATCAATAAAATAAAGTATTTCTTCATAGTCAATATCAGGTCTATTTAAATTTCATGTTGAATACTCCGCAAACAAAAACCTAAAATAATTCACGTTCTTCCTTCAAAGATTGCCATTGAAGGTCAGAAGTAATGTTATTTGTCACGCTGATTGATTCTGTAGTAATGTTAGCACTTGAAGTATACGAAGTAAGTTTACGCACCAACTCATTCCACCCTTTATTAAGAGTTATATTAAAAACATATGATTGAGTTGTATTTAGAAACATATATGTATTTACATGTGTTCCTTTCATAGTAAATGTTCTGTCCGAATAAATAAAATAGGAATATGCCATTCCCGTTACAGCAGTACTGTCATTGGTGTAATTGCATTTTTTCAATGCTCCCGCAAGATTTTTATTCAAATATGAATAAAACGTAACAGTTGATCCTATCATGGCATTTGGATCGCTTATCGTTAATCCTTTTTCTGCAAGAATCATTCCTAATTCCGGGACTTCTAAAATGAAAGAAAAATCACCTGTCGTTGACACACTACCGGAACCATCAAGATATTCAATTATGGCACTCACCGAATCAATCGAATTGGGTACAAAATTTACTATTTTCCCTTTTATTAATCCATCACTAGTTACAGAACTTTTACTTGCTGAAAGATCATCCTTTTGGCAACTGAAAAATGTAATGCATAATATGACTAAAATAAGCTTGAAAATTGTTTTCTTCATTTTATTTGGTTTGAAATTGTTATTCTTACCTACTCCGAATTACGTCTTTTTGTTCATTAGGAACTCGCGATTTCAATATCGCGATCTTTCTACAATATCCGTTCTACCTATGGAACATACTTGGTCCTGAAATTAATATGCTGGTGACATTTTGATATTATAATCCGGTGGTATTAGCCCCGTAGGTCATGTCAGATATTATAGTTTGATAATTAAGGAAAAGGATTACTATCTTAACGAAAATATCTTTACAGCTTTAACGCCACGAATATTTGAATAATCTGATTTGAAATAGCGCCATTGAAGGTCAGAAGTAATGTTATTTGTTAAACTCACTGATAATGTTTCGCCTGTCGAGGTTGATGAATAGGCAGTTATTTTAGTCACTACTTCATTCCACCCAATAGTGAAAGCTACATTATAAAAAGTACTGGATGTCTCTGTCTTAACACCATCAGTAGTTGTTTCTACATGTGTTCCATTCATCGTAAGAGGTTTGTTGAGATAAATATACGTCGAATATGCCATCCCAACCTTTGATATAGTGTCATTAGTATAGTTACATTTTATCAACTCCCCGTTTGGATTGGAATTTAAAAATGAATTTATATTTTGTACTGGAGCTACAAAAGCTGTTGTATCACTCATTATGACACCGCTCAATTTCCTTTCCCATATTAATTGCATAACAGTTAATCCGATTGAAAATTCTCCTTTTGGAGATACTTTACCACTACCGACAGGATGAATCATCACCGCACTCAACGAATCAATCGAATTGGGCACATAATTTACTATTTTCCCACTTAATGACCCACCACTGGTTACTGAACTGCTACCTGTTGATAGATCATCCTTTTGGCAACTGAAAAATGTAATACAAACCGCTAGTAAAATAAATTTGAATGTTGTTTTTATCATTCTTTGGTTTTTCTTTTTTTAGTGATACTGCTTCTTTAATATCAATATAATGAGTAAGATTTAGATCTGACGTAGTTTTGAAATTTGTAATTAAAAAGTCATTATTGATTCTGTATAACCTACTTCTTTTCACCCTACAAACATACTAAAATATTCATTCCCTTAACACATATTATCCAAATAGTTATAAACAAGTCCAAACAATTCCTTCATTTAAACAAAATAAAACCGTTCAAACACTTATTCTGAAATGTTATTGGTAAAAAAACGTTAGTTACTTCACCTGACTAAAAGCCTCCAGGTATTTCTCAATATACTCCTCTTTCCGCTTGTTTTTATACTGCATGATATACCTCGGGTGTTCCAGTGCCACTATCTTTTCGAAGAAGCCGTAGCGGTTATTCAGTTCTCGCAGGTATTTCTCGTTCTTTCCCGTTCCCAGGCAGAAGCAGACATTCCGCTCCAGCCCCAAGGAAAGCTGTGTCGTGAGGTTCTCCACGATAAAATCAGATACGCACCGGGTCAGTTCCTTGCTGTCGTAGTAGTTGTAATTCACCTCCCGGACTTTGCTGTCCAACTTCCCGTCCAAGCTACCGCCCAACCTTAAAGCGTACGCAGTACCTTTAAGCGTTTTCTTTATTGGAAATGCAGACTCATTATCTTTGATCGTTTGGTCTTGCAAAGAAACGCTGTCATGTCCTTCGGACGACGAAAGGTTAATCGACGAAAGGTTTGTAGATGACAGGTTTGTAGACAACAGGTTTGTAAACCCCAGGGGGCATACCGCGCTGATGTAAAACTGCCGGTAGAATACTTCTGGCCCACCGAATGCCCGGATCATGTCATAGATAAATACCGAGGAAGGTTCGTGCGCCCTGGGTCCTGCGTAGGGGATATCGCACTGTTCGGTCAGGTGTTTAGGGTCGGTAAAAGGGATACCCGTCAGTCCCGCCCCAAAGCGTCCGGGGTTTATGCCCAGGATCAGGTGCCGCGGGGCATGGTCGTTGTAGTACTTCCTGTAAAATGCCGTGGAGACATCCATCACCGCCTCGTTTTCCCGGAAAGGGTTCATAATCCGAATCCCTTCAGGCAAACTGCCCCTGAAGTCAAGTGATGCATTGAAATCGATTATCTTATCGGCCAGTGTTTCCATACTTATTGTCATTCATCGAGCATCAGGTTCCTGGGATGGTCCTTGAGTTTTTTCAATTGTTCCCTTTCCACGGCACTGATACTTTTTGCTGGTAGTGGCAAGTCTTCGGGCATGGTACCACCCACACGTTCTATGGTTCCACGGACTTCCTTTCCCACAATGAAATGGATATCATTGGCTTCATCGGATGTCGAGGCATTATCTTTTTTCAGTTTCTCTTCCGTCTGGGATATCCTGAACAGATTGGCAATCATTTCGGTACTCCCCATAAAATCAAGTATCTTTTCACTCTTCTTTAATCCTTTCTTTGTATGGATATCTTCCACTCTCAACCCTCCGTAAAGTCCCATATAGCCTGCATTTTGAAAGGTGGCATATTCTTCGTTGCTGATCACCCCGGCATTGTGGGCAGCCTCGGCAAGCATCTGGTTCCATTGCTTGATGTCTCCCCTGATGACCAGCCGCTTGTTATCTTCGTCGAGTTGATTAAAATAATCGGCAACTTCCTGTCTCCTGGTTTGAATGGCAAAATAGGTCTGTCCCAATGCTATCACCTCCTTGCGCGGATCGCCATTCTGAACAATCAGGTAACAAGCGTATCGGGTAAGTTTGTAATCAATTATAGGTTTTGATGCAACACCAGACTCAACCATTTTGCTGACCTCAGCAAAATGGTTATCTATCTCATAACCACTGTTTTTACATGCCAATATTGCCCTTTCCAATACCTTGGCAAAATTCCGCCATTGTACATATTCCAGCACTCCGGCCAGCTCGCGCGCAACCCAATACTCACTGCCATCGTCCGAAAGATGTTTTATTTCTTCGAACAATGTGTACTCTTTTGCTTCCAAGTTACTCATAGCCTGTTCTTTTTTAGGGAGATGAAACTATTATAGTTAACTTTGTAATTTTCTGTAAAAACGATAATTGCTTATTTTATCTTATAATCCACAAAACAACACAACCCATTATATGTTTGTCAAACAAGCATATAAGTATAATGTTTAACCCCCGGGTACAAACAGTATTATGTTGATCACTTTCAAGTACCACATAATTTTCATTATTTCTTAATTAATCACTGAGTCAATTTTTGATATAATATTGTATTGTCTGTATTCTAATATATTAGGATCAAAAAAATCCTTTTTGTTATACGTTATCTTTATTGTTTTACCCATTAATGTGTTATAATTAGCTGTCAATTCGACATCGGAATGAATGAAGGACATCCAGTGAAATTTATAGATTTTACCAAAATCATCTCTTAAAGAGAATACCACAAAATTGGCATTTTCAATTTTAGTAACCACTCCTTCAATGATCTTTTCATTCTGATCCAATTCTATGTTTTTCGTGGCCCTCTTTGTGATTCTCGATAATCCATCAGGACACACTACTGCCATTTTAATTCCAATCAATTTGCCGAGTTTTTCTCCAACCTGAGCATCCATTTTATCAAGATCAATGTCATAGTCGTGTTTCAACTGTTTTCTGTAAGGCATTGCCGCATCAATCATGCAAAGGCCAATCTTCATATTAAATTTAGTGGTCTCCAGCGTATCCGAAATATTATCCAGGGAATTACATGTTTTAAGTGTGATTTTATCGATATAAGTTTGAGAAAAGCAATGGATACCTGAAAAAAGAAATAAAGTAAAAATTAGAAAATGCTTCATTATCGGATTGTTTTAAATGAGAATTTATGTATACGATTGAAAAGAGGAAAGGTTTGACGAATTGAATATGATTACTGAAAAAAAGCTCTATTCCTTCAACTCCACAAACGTACGAAAAATAATTATTTTATTAACACATTTTGCATGATAAGTTTAAAAAAGGTAACAGGAAGTATATCAAATTCAATCCAGGCTTTTCTTGTGAATAGGAATAATACCTTGTTTGTGTTACTAAACGCTTATTAAACAGGCTATTTACTTGTGCTCTGTTAATTCAGTTATTGGTATCACTACCGTGTTCCTTTCTCTGTATTTCGTTCTTTGTATCGATATACTTTGTATTTAGTTGCGAGGGGGTTCCGAGGGGGTTCCGAGGGATGCAGCCCTTTCAACCCCCAGTCAACCTCCTCCCATGTCCCTCCGATTCCCCTTGAAATATAAAACAAAAGGTAGTCAAGCTCCGGATGAACATAGGATGAACATGATCTCCGGTCAAGGCAGGCCCGGAAATACAAACGAAGAGCATACGGATAGAAAAAGGTTCAGGGAAGATTAAGAAGGCGAACCTGAAAATTCGTTTCCCGGAGGAATAGTTCCCGGAAGAATGGGTTCAGATGGATAGGCGCCAATACAATGGAGCTGAACTCAATACTGTTGATGTTCAAGGACTGGATCGGAGGGTAGGTGTTCGCCGCTCTTTTGCTTTAGGACAACGCTCAGGGGTATATTCTTGATTTTGGCTTCTACCCAGGCGGTGAAGTCGAACACGCGCAGCAGCTGGAGCTCGAATTTGTTGTTGTGCAGTTCCAGGAGTTCGGGTTCTATCTTTACCCACAGGTTCAGCCGTTCCTTTTTGGAAAGGGTGTCGAGGGACTTGTTGAAGAGTTTCAGGATCAGGTGCTCGATCTGGTAGGTGCGTTCGTTGCTCTGGATATCGCGCCGTACCGACCGTGCTTCGGAGGCGATATAATCGTACTCGTTCAATTCGTACAACACCATCATGTTCACCAGCCTGATGGTTTTATACAGGGGCAGGGAATAAATGCTTTTCTCGCTGATCATCACCTGGGTGAGGCATTTGCGGGCCCGCTTGAAATCCCGTGTGCCCAGATACACGAGGGCGGTGTAGAGCGTCAGTTGCACTTGCCGGGCGGCGGTCAGCAGGTCGGTATGGTCATACAAATCTTCCTTGTGGCGGTCGATCAATTCTTTGGCAGCTTCGAAATTCCCCCTGTCCAGGAAAGGGAACATCGTGTAGAGAAACACCACACACTGGATCTGCATCCTGAAATGAGTGGATACCGTCACGATGTTGTTCAGCTGGTTGATGAAATAAGTCATCCCTTCATAATTGCGGATGGTGCGCAGGCTTTCCAGGACACCCTCTATGGTCATCAGGTAATACATCGGGGGGTTGCTCAGCAGATGCTTGTTCTGTTCGAAGGTATTGTTCAGCTCGTAGAACGAGTGGAGCGCCGATTTGTAGTCGCCCACATTGATCAGGTAATTCGATTGGAAGAGTTTATGCGTTTTCTGGGTTTCAAAGTTCTCGAACCCGAAGCTGGACACAATACTCATTTCGCTAACTACCAGGTCGTTGAATTCCTGTTTTTGTTTGGTGGAACGCACCGTGCCCTTATAGAGGATACGGTGTTTGAGCAATTCGTACAGCGAGGCATGTTCGTTGATCTTGCGGATCTTCTTGAGGGTATCGTTTATCCGGTACTGCTTGCTCAGCAGCTCATTCTCGGTGATATCCGGGAAATCAAGGCTCAGCAGGTAATCCAGCTCCATTTTGCGGGCAATGAGCAGGATGGAGAAATTCTCAAACTTCAGTGCTTCCTGCTGTACTCTGGCCAGCATCAGGAAACATTCCTTATAAATGGACTTTTCATACAATACCTTCGCTTCCATCAACTGGTTGAACAATGAAAAAAAGTGATCCTGATTCCTCCGAAGCCGGGAGAGAATGGTGAGCAGCGTATCGAACAGGTAATTGATAGCGGTGTTCAATCCCACTTCTTTGCGGGACTTGATGAACTCTTCCTTGATGGCATCCCCGGAGGTGAGTCGGTTCTTTTCGATCAGTTTGTACAGGAAGACGTAATCGGCTTCATTTTCAACCACCCCGAATTCGGAGGAAATACTCTTCCGTTCCGATTTACTCAGGGAATTAATAAGCATGATAAGCGAAGAGAACCTGGACATGATTATTTTTTCTGCAAGGATACAAATAAAGTTTCATATTTTATTACATGTTTGATAAAATTATGGCTGTAAATATAAATATTGTACTATTTTAATTATGTTATCTATCCTATAATCAGAAATATAGTGATAAATGACAAATATTTTATCTGTTTGAAATTGTTATAATGACTTTATTGTTGTTTTTTTATCATTTAGAATCCAATTATGTTTGTGTCACCAAACAGGTAAACAGATTATCCAGAATTCTAATCTTTAATAATCCAGTCCATGAGCTCAAAAAAGATCGTTGTTATAGGGAGTTGTAACACAGATATGGTGGTAAAATCGAACAGGTTACCGGTACCCGGAGAAACTGTCTTGGGGGGTGCGTTTATGATGAATCCGGGAGGTAAGGGAGCAAACCAGGCAGTGGCCATAGCGCGCCTGTCGGGAAATGTCACTTTCATTTGCAAGACGGGGAACGACCTGTTTGGCAGGCAATCCATCGAGATGTACAGCGAGGAAAATATCAATACCGAATATGTGTTTTCCGACCCGCAGCTGCCTTCGGGAGTAGCCCTGATCATGGTGGATACGAACGGTGAAAACTGCATTGCGGTAGCCTCGGGAGCTAACGGCAGTCTGAGCCCCCAGGACATTGACAAGGCAAAAGACATCATCGAAGCGGGCGATATCCTGTTAATGCAACTCGAGATACCCATGGAAACGGTGCAATATGCAGCCCGGCTGGCACACAGCAAAGGAATCAGGGTGATATTGAACCCGGCGCCAGCGGCATTCCTGCCTGATGAACTGTTGCGAAGCCTGTACGCCATCATACCGAATGAGAACGAAGCCGAAATGCTATCGGGTGTCAAGGTCTTCGATTGGGAATCGGCACGCAAGGCAGCTGACCTGATTAGTTCGAAGGGTGTTGAAATCGTGGTGATCACCATGGGATCAAAGGGTGCCTTGATCAAGGAAGGAACCGAATATCACGAAGTGCCGGTAGCCAAGATCAAGGCCGTGGATACCACCGCAGCAGGCGATACATTCTGCGGTGCATTGTGTGTGGCGATCTCCGAGGGGCAGTCGACACTGGAAGCCGTGAAATTTGCCAACCGGGCTGCGGGAATCACTGTGACACGTGAAGGGGCTCAGGCAGCGATTCCGTATAGGAAGGAATTGACAATGACCCCAAGCCCCTAAAGGGGATGTGAAGAGGGGAGTTTATAGTTTATAGTTTATAGTCGGTAGTAAAGAAGTCGGTAGTAAGTGACAGACAATTAGGGTAGTAAGTTTATTTTTTTAATGAGAAAAGTGGAATTTAAAGTTTATAGAAACATAGGAGTAATTAGTTCTTAAACATCCCCTTTAGGGGCTTGGGGTAATCACCTTAATCAACACATACATATTATGAAACACAATCATCGAACTACACAACGAAAACCTTTTCTGTTGTTTTATTGCTGTCTGTTTTCCTTGTTTTTCACCAATACTATTTTTGCCCAGACATCGGAGGTGAAGGGTGTGGTGACGGATGAACAGGGAAATAAAATGCCCGGGGTAAATGTCATGATTGCCGGCACTAGTAATGGTGTAGTGACCGACATTGATGGGATGTATCAGATACGCGTGCCGAATGAGAATGCACGACTGAAATTCTCCTTCATTGGGTACGCGATACAGGAAGTGGCTGTGAACAGGCAGAAGGTGATCAATATCACCCTGACGCAGGATGTGAAGACAATGGATGAAGTGGTGGTCATAGGCTACGGCAAGACGACCAAGAAGGAGGTGACAGGGTCTATCACTTCACTGAAGACTGAGGATTTCAATCAGGGTACTTTTACCGATCCGGCAGGGTTGATGCAGGGAAAGGTAGCCGGATTGTCGATAGTGAATCCAAACGGGAGCGATCCACAAGCAGGTTACGAAATAATACTACGTGGTACCAACACGCTTGAATCGGGACAAGGACCCTTACTGGTCATCGACGGCGTGATAGGAGGCGACATGAAAGACATCAACTTCCAGGAAGTGGAAACGATAGATATTCTGAAGGATGGCTCGGCTGCTGCTATCTACGGTTCGCGGGGTACGAACGGGGTGATCATCATCACCACCAAGCGGGCTAAAAAAGGAAAAACAACTATAGAATATCAAGGACTTGTAACCTTTCAGGTGGCACCCCGGATGGTTCAAAACCTAACAGCAGGGGAATTCAGGGATGCTATTACCAAATATGCACCTTCCAAATCCGGAAGTATTTACGATGGTAATACCGACTGGAATAAAGAAGTGACACGATCGAATCCTTTCAGTCAGAAACATAATCTGGCAATATCGGGTGGGACTGATCAGTTTTCACACAGAACCATCATTAATGTGGAGCAGGACCAGGGTTTACTGAAAAATAATAACCTGAGCAAGATACTTGCCAGGACTAATATCCAACAAAAGGGCTTTGAGGGTTACCTGACCATCAATTACAATGCTTTTTACTCCATGCGAAAATATAATCCTGCCGATTATGATATTTTTTATCAGGCATTCATTCATAACCCCACTGAACCAATTTATAGTACTGCCGACCCTGCCACCGGAGGATATAATAAAGTGGATGGAATACAATATTATAATCCGGTTGCCATGTTAAAGGAAGGCAGCAAGAGTGGTGAAACCAATGATTTTGGAGGAAATATCAGGGCTACACTGGATATCCCGGGAGTCAAAGGATTGAAATTCGATAATTTTTATTCGTACGAAAAATCCCGCTATGAATCGGACCAGTACCTGACCAGGTATTACCCCAGTATCATAGGAACCAATGGAGAAGCCTCCATTCAGAACGGAGGCAGTTATAAATTGCAATATGAAAGTACGCTGAGTTATAGCGGTTCGTGGAACAGGCACACGATACAAGCCCTGGCCGGATATACGTATGAAGAGAATGGTGATAATTCCTCCGGCATGACGAATACCGGGTATGATACGGATATATTGGGTGCCAATAACATAGGATTAGGAACCGGATTATCGACAGGTACCGCCACCATGAATTCTTTCAGGGAAATGAGCAAGTTGATCTCTTTCTTTGGAAGGGCGTTGTATAATTATGATGAAAAATACTTACTCTCTGCCTCGCTACGCCGGGAAGGATCTTCACGATTTGGATCAAATAATAAATGGGGCTGGTTTCCGGCAGTCAGCCTGGGATGGCGGATGAACAAGGAAGAATTTATTAAGAATATCGACTGGATCAGTGATTTAAAACTCCGTGCCGGATATGGAGCAACGGGGAATCAGGATTTTGGGAACTATAATTCGCTTGAATTGTTTAATGTGGCCGGTAAGTTCTATTATAACGGCCAGTGGATAAATTCCTATAAGCCTACCCAAAATCCGAATCCTGATCTTCGCTGGGAGAAAAAGGAAGAAGTTAATCTGGGAGTTGATTTTTCATTCCTGAAGAATCGTGTGGGTGGTACAGTGGATTTATATTCCAGAAAGAGTACCGACTTGCTTTATATTTACAATGTTTCAGTTCCTCCGTTTGTGTACAACACCATATTTACCAACGTAGGAATTATCAGTAACAAAGGTATTGAAATCACGCTGACAGGAGTTCCTGTACTTACGAAAAACTTCAAGTGGACTACTACGCTGACATTTAGTAAAAACAGCAACATACTGGACAAATTTACGAATGCCGATTTTACAAATGGTTCTTATCAGGTCGGTTGGCTTTATGGAGATATCACCGTAAATACCCAACGATTACAACCGGGCAAGAGTATCGGTACTTTCTATGGTCCGGTATGGTTGGGAACTGATGCCACGGGTCACGATAAATTTAAAAACCAGGACAGTATAACAGGTGCAGTCGATCAAACCAAGTGGGAAGTGATCGGGCATGCCTACCCTGATTTTGTATTGGGCTGGAGTAATATCTTTACCTACAAACAATGGGATCTGGGATTTTCATTGCGGGCATCCGTGGGTGGTAATATTATAAATACCTACCGGGTGTATTATGAGAATTTCACGATTATGGGATTAAAGAACATCGTGAAATCGCAACTGGACCATCCTAATTTTATTGGTGATGCTGCTTATTCATCAAAATATGTTGAAGATGGATCGTATCTTAAACTGGATAATATCTCGATGGGATACAATATATCCATCAAATCGAAATATATTTCAAAAATACGGGTGTACGGAGCAGCTCAGGACGTGTTCTGCCTGACTAAATATAAGGGGTTGAATCCGGAAGTTTCATTAAGCGGGTTATCACCGGGTATTGAAAATCTGACCTATTATCCTGTAACGACAGGATTGACTGTCGGTGTAAACGTGACATTTTAATCCATTAAAAAATTAAGATCATGAAAATAATAATATTTACAGTGTTGCTTCTATCGACACTTTTTATAGGAAGCTGTACTGATTTAACGGAAACCGTCTATTCAGACCTTTCAGTAGATCAATTTTTCACGAGCGAGCAAAATCTTTTACTGAATGCCGGTAGGGCTTATACGCTATTACAACCCTATCCTGAAGAACAGAAATTATGGGCACTGGTAACAGTCAGTTCAGACGAATGCGTTATTTGTACCCTGGCAGATGGCAGCTGGTATGACGGAGGACGTGATGATGAAATGAAAAAACATAACGTCACCACTTCCAATAAGATCAACCGGCTGGCATGGGAATATGTGTTTGGTGGTATTGCCGGTTGCAATGAAGTTCTCTACGAAACGGAGAGTTCAAAGTTTAATTTTGCCGGTAAAGATAAAATTGTAGGTGAAATCAAAGTTTTACGGGCATTATTCTACTATTGGGGAATGGATACCTGGGGTGATATACCCTTTTCGACAGATTTTACCTCTAAAACATTACCCGTCAAGAAATCACGTGCTTTTATCTATAATTTCGTCGAAAAGGAAATTAAAGATAATCTATCCTTACTTGATTCCACGGTTGCCGGTACAAATTATGGGCGTGTAACCAAAGGGTTGGCCTATACACTGTTGGCTAAATTATACCTGAATGCAAATGTATGGATAAACACTCCGCGATGGGCAGAAGCCGAACAAATGTGTGATAAGGTCATTGCCCTTGGTCAGTACAAACTCGAAGATAACTACTTTAATAACTTCGCGATTAAGAATGAAACTTCCAAGGAAAACATTTTTGTGATCGTGAATAATTCTCTCTTGACCCATAGTTTCTACTGGTATGATCTGACATTGAGCCCATTGAGTAAGAAGACATTTGCCACGAAGGAAACACCCTGGGATGGATACATTTGTCCACCGGATTTCTTCAACTCTTATTCGAACAATGATTTGAGGAAGAAGTCGTGGTTATACGGACAACAATATGATATTAATGGTAATAAATTATTCGAAATAGCAAAGAAAGATACCAACTGGTTTGTCTATAATCCAATTTTCCCTGAATCAGCTTACAAAGGCCGTAATAAATGGGATGGTGCCCGTATGATCAAGTATCCATTTCAAACTGATGGATTAATCATGGGGACCCTGGACATGGACAATGACTTTGTATTGTTCAGGTATGCCGATGTGGTGATGATGAAAGTAGAAAGCATGATGCAACAGGGTAAGACTACAGAGGCTACCCAATTGGCAGATTTTCAGAAGATACGTACCAGAGCAGGCATGCCACCTTACACTGCTGATCAACTCACCATGGATGAATTGCTGGCAGAGCGTGGTCGTGAATTTGTATGGGAAGGACACCGCCGGCAGGACTTAATTCGATTTGGCAAATGGAACAATGCCTGGTATGCAAAACCTGTTACGACTACTGATCAGGTATTTCCCATTCCACAAACTGTACTGGACACAAATCCCGGTTTAGCCGGACCTCCTCAATAAGAAATAATTGATCTATATGAAAGATTCATTAAAAAACTCTTTATGAAAACAAAAGTATTATTATTCATCATACTCTTTGCTGGAATCTTTTTCTCCATGAATGTATCGGCAAAAAAGATCTCCGTGGCGGAACTCCGTGACAAGATTGCCGGGGCATGGATAGGCGAAATGATCGGGAACATCTATGGGCTGCCTTTTGAAAATAAGAATGTCCTGGTACCCGGCTCGGATGAAAAATGGCCGTTAGGCTATACCAAGAACCTTGACAAGCTGGCAAAGACCGGAGGAGCCTTTTCGGATGATGATACCGACTTTGAATATATCTACCTGATGCAAATGGAAAAATGGGGTTGCGAACCTACCTATGCCCAGTTGCGGGATGCGTGGATGTACCATGTGCGCGATAAGGTATGGCTGGCCAACAGGGCTGCATTGGGACTCATGCATCATGGTTTTACACCTCCCTTTACCGGGATGAAGGAAAACAATCCGCACTGGTTCCAGATAGATCCCCAGTTGATCAATGAAATTTGGGGCTATACCGCACCGGGAATGATAAACTATGCCGTGGAGAAGTCCGATTGGGCAGCCCGTATTACCAGTGACGGATGGGGCGTGGAACCGACTATGTTCTACGGGGCATTATATTCGAATGCATTCTTTGAAAAGAACATTGAAAAACTGGTGGCAGAAGCGTTAAAACATCTGCCTGTGAACAGTCGGTATGCACAGACAGTCAAAGATATGGTTGACTTGTATCATTCCTATCCGAAAGACTGGAAGAAGGCACGTCAGGAGATGGCCACGAAATACTATATCAACGAAGACCCTATGACTAAAACTATCTGGAATGCAAACCTGAACGGGGCGTGTGGCATACTGGCATTGCTCTATGGAAATGGTGACTTTCAGCGCACCATGGACCTGGCCTGTTCGATAGGATTCGATTGTGATAACCAGGCTGCCACCATGGGAGGTTTGTTGGGCGTCATGTATGGGGCGGAAGTACTGCCAAAAGCATTGTCATGCCCCATTCAAGGATGGACAAAACCGTTCAACGACCGGTATATCAATATCACGCGGTACGACATGCCCGATGCGAGTATATCGGATATGATCGACCGGACGGTGAAGCAAGCCATCATTGTGGTGAGCAAGAACGGGGGTAAACTGGTGAAACAGGATGGGAAAGATTACCTGCAAATCAATGAAAATGCAAAATTCAATGCACCTCTTGAATTTTACGTAGGGCCGAATCCAATACTGGAAGTTGGAAAACCCATGGTATTTACCTACTATACGAAAGCAAATCAACAATACAACTGGAAATTAAAATCAGGGAACCTTCCCAAAGGAATTGCTTTTGAAAAGGGTAAAATTATCGGAACCCCTGAAACGGCAGGCAAATATGAAATTGTATTGACACTGGATAACGGGAAGAAGACCATCGAAAAGTCATTCGAAATCCTGGTGCGTACACCGAACATTGCATTAAAAGCCGATACCATTTATACCAATGTACGTACGCTGAATACGGCTGTACTTGATTCGTGCTGGTACACTTTTGGGAAACCAATGTATGCCACATCGGTATCCGTCATAAACGATGGTGTTTTGAATGGCACAGGCTCGGTATTCTATTCCCTGGGGGCGAAAGCAAAACTGCCAAAGGTCGATTATTTCGGTTATGGATGGAAGGAAGCGAAGACCATCAATATGATGGCCTTGCATACAGGCTGCCTGGAAGAATTTGGAGGGTGGTTCACGTCGCTGAATATACAATACCAGGATGAAAACGGGAAATGGATCCCGGTGCCGAAATATACAAGCACACCGGCATTACCTGCCACTGATATTGTTTTCTTTCAACCTCATTTTGTGGAATTTGTATTTGAATTTGAACCTGTCAGGACAAAAGCTATCCGGATACTCGATGATACCAAAGTGCAGGATCACTGGAATAAGTATACAAAAAACGTATCGGCATTTACTTCGATTACGGAGTTGAGCGTCTATGAGAAATAAGTCCGTCCAATCCACAGGTGAGAGATAAGCCGGAAAATAGGAAATATAGTTTTAGAAGGTTGTTTAAGGTTGAATGCTGTGAAAATTATCTGACCTCTTCCCCTGCCCCCTCTACAAGGGAAAGGGGAACTGAGGACCCGGATAAATGAGTATACTGAAAGGTCGATTTTTATAATAACTAGAATTCCATGATAAAAAAAATACTGTTTACATTCATCATTCTATTCCTGTCATTCGCTGTATCCTCTGAGAACAGCAAGCTGTCACAGGTGACGGAAAAGAAACTTTCGAAACAGGCACTGCTCGACAAGATCAAAGGAGGCTGGGCGGGACAGACCATTGGGGTAGTGTACGGAGCACCTACTGAATTTAATTTTCAGGGCACGACCATTCAAAACTACCAGCCATTACCCTGGTATGAAGGAATCGTAAAATACTGGTGGGAAAAGAAGCCCGGCTTGTTTGATGATATTTACAATGACCTGACTTTTGCCGAAACGTTTGACAAGAAAGGGCTCGATTGTTCGATGGATACTTTGGCAGCTCATTTTGCCAGACCCGAATACCATTTGGCCCATGCCAACCAGGCAGCCAGGTACAACCTGCGCCACGGGATCATGCCACCTGCCTCGGGGAATTGGATGAACAATCCCCATGCCGATGATATTGACTTTCAGATTGAAGCTGATTTTATAGGGCTCATGTCTCCCGGAATGATCAACCAGACGATGGACCTAGCCAACCGGGTGGGGCATATTATGAACAGCGGTGATGGCTTTTATGGGGGTGCTTTTATATCGGGCCTTTACTCCACTGCTTTTGTATCTGATGATATTGCCGATATTATCCATACAGCACTGTCAACTATTCCAAAGGAAAGTCAATTTAACCAATGCATCAGTGACGTCATCAACTGGCATAAACTGTATCCTGATGATTGGGAGCGGTGTTGGTTTGAGCTTCACAAAAAGTGGAACAAAGATGTAGGTTGCCCGAAAGGGGTATTCCTGAGTTTTAATATCGACTCAAAAATAAACTCGGCCTACATTGCACTCGCCCTGCTTTACGGGAACGGCGATTATTCAAAGACACTGGAGATCGCAGTTCGTTGCGGACAGGATACCGATTCAAACGCCAGTCCGATAGGAGGAATCCTGGGGGTCATGAAAGGTTATTCGGGAATCCCGGCGTTCTGGTTGAACCCGTTAAAGGAAATTGAAGCCCTGAATTTCGAGGGAATGGATATTTCATTGAATAAAGCCTATGAAATGAGCAACCGGCATGCCCTGGAACTTATACGCAAAAATGGAGGGAAGATACAGGGTGATGAAATTCACATTAAGCTTCAACAGCCTGCAGTGCTTCCCCTGGAACAGAATTTCGTGAAAACGATACCAATATGCCGCGACCGGAAAGATTGCTTTTTTACGGACCAATATACGTTTGATTTTAAGGGTAACGGTTTTGTGGTATACGGGAACCTGGTTTCTACCAGACATGTCACTGCCGATTATATCAACCGGGTATCCACCAGGCATATTGGTTCGGAGGTCTTTGGACTGGGTGAACCAACCGACCCCTACATTGCCCGTATGGAAGTATGGATTGATGGAAAGTTAGATAATACGGTTGAACTGCCCATGAAGAATACCTCCCGAAGATTGGAACCGGCCTGGAAATATCTCCTCCCTGAAGGGAAGCATCACGTAATATTGAAATGGTTGAACCGTGATCCGGTTTATTTGATACGGATCAATGACATTATTTATTATTCTGAAAATCAATTGCCCGATAAGTATTATCATAATTGAGAAACAATATGAAAAAATTAATTCTGTACATTTCGCTATGTTCTTTCATGGCAAGTATATGCCCACTAATGAATGCCACCAATTTGACTTACGATAAGCCAGTAACGCTATCATTGGATGTTATAAAGGATAAAATAAAAGGAGGTTGGGCAGGTCAGACCATTGGATGTACGTATGGTGGTCCGACAGAATTCAAATACCGGGGTGCCATGATAAATGAAAAGACACCGGTCATCTGGTATGATGATTATCTAAAAGATACATTTGCAGCCGATCCGGGACTGTATGATGATGTGTACATGGATATGACCTTTGTGCAGGTCATGGATCGCTTAGGGTTGGATGCACCTGTTGATTCATTTGCAATGGCCTTTGCCAATGAGAACTACAAACTATGGCATGCCAATCAGGCAGCACGCTATAATATCCTGAAGGGTATCATGCCCCCCGCCTCGGGAAACTGGATCAATAATCCACATGCCGACGACATTGATTTTCAGATAGAATCAGACTTTATCGGGTTAATGTGTCCCGGAATGCTAAAGACTGCTTCTGCTATTTCCGATCGCATTGGCCATATTATGAATTATGGGGATGGCTGGTATGGAGGAGTCTACACGGCATCGTTATACAGTCTGGCATTTATAACGAATGATATTCCTGAAATTGTGAGTGAAGCGTTGAAAAGCATACCTCCTAAAAGCAAATTCAGGCTTTGCATTGAAGATGTCATCCGGTTGCATAAAGAATATCCGGGGGATTGGAGGAGTTGCTGGTTTGAGGTTGAGAAGAATCATTCATTCGAAATCGGATGTCCTGAAGGAGTATTCAATGCCTTCGACATTGATGCCACCCTCAATTCGGCGTATGTGACCATGGGGTTATTATATGGCGAAGGTGATTTCTATAAAACGATGGACATTACCACCCGAAGCGGCCAGGATTCAGATAGCAACCCTGCAGTGGTAGCCGGAATATGGGGAGCCATTTTTGGGTATAGCAGAATTCCTGATTATTGGAAAAAAGGGTATGAAAAAATAGAGGAAGTAAATTTCCCTTATACCAAAATCACCTTGTCGAAGGTGTATGCCATGAATTTGAAAAACCTCCGGGAATTGGTGGTGAAGAATGGTGGAAAAGCAGATGCAATATCCATGACACTAATACCGCAACGGCCGGTTGAAGTGCGATGGGAGCAATCTTTTACCGGACATTTCCCTACAGAGAGAAGAGTCATCAACAAGGAATTTCATGGAGAGCCTATTGTTATTCACTTTGATGGAAATGCCATCGTGGTCATGGGAAATATAAAACAGCTGCAACCCGACAACAGTAATTATGTGGCCACCCTGGAAGCCTGGATAGATGGCAAAAAAACGGATACTTTCAAAATGCCTTTCGATTATATAAAGCGAAAATATGATATTTTCTACACTTATAATCTGGAGAACGGACCCCATTCCCTGGAGATCAAATGGATGAATCCCCACGATAAATATGATATTTTGACAAAAGATGCGGTCATTTATTCAAACAAAGCACGTACAAACGTTCGATTATATTGATTATGAAAAGGGTAACAGGCTCATACACTCTGATGTGTACAACGATTTTGCTTTTTGCAGTTGTTGTATCACTGTCAGCATGTACCGTACAAAAGCCTGAACCAATTGTGATCAACATTGTCAGGTATGGGGCGAGTATTTCGTTCCAGAGCAAGATACTGAAACGTACCATGCACTATTCTATTTATTTGCCCGAAAAATACACGCGTGATAAGAAATATGCATCTGTCTATTTGCTGCATGGCTATGACGGGAATGAAACCGATTGGATGAAGGATGGTGAAATTAATCTGACCATCAATGATTTTGAAAAGAGGGGGCTGATTGATCCCATGATTTATATCATGCCGCAGGGAGATAACAGTTATTATGTCAATGCCTATGACGGTACCGCGGACTATATGCGCATGATCACTGAAGAATTGGTGCCATTGATTGATGGTTCATATTCCACCGTGAAAGATAGAAATCACCGGGCAGTAGTTGGTTTTTCGATGGGTGGATATGGTGCATTGATACTGCCGGTAAAGAATCCGGGTTTGTTTTCAGTAGCAGCACCACTCAGTATGTCGTTCCGTACCGATGCGCAATATTTAAATGAACCTCAATCAGTATTTGATGTCCAATGGGGACCTATATTCGGAGGGAAAGGAACCTCCGGGAATAACCGGTTGACTGATTATTTCAAACAGAACAGTCCTTTTCATTTTTTTGCATTGCAAGAAGCAAGTGCATTCGATTCAATACATTATTTTATCGATTGCGGGGATGACGAGGAGACTTTATCCATCACGAACAATGCCATGCACGCGATCATGCGAAGTAAGAACATACCTCATGAATACAGGATGAGAAACGGTGCCCATACGTGGGATTACTGGCGCTCGGCTATGACGGAAGTGTTACCTTATATTCAATCCTGTTTTACCGGGGTTGCATATCCCAAAGAAACAGGGTTGAGTACCTCCGAAGTCTTTTCGGGTACCATGACACAACAGACAGTTTCGGGAATTACCCTGAACATTTGCTTGCCTCTCAATTATATGACGTCGGGAATGAACTATCCAACCGTCTATTTTTTCCATGATGTGGAAAACAACCGTACTTCGGAAACAAATAAACTGGCCGCCGTGCTGGATTCATTACAAAAAGCTGTTCCCTTTATCCTGGTGGAATTGAACGCACACGATGTGGATGCAACGACTGTCAATTTCAACACTATCCTTACCTATATCGATCAAACATATCGCACGAAACTAAACAGTTATAACCGCATTGGCATTGGGAATAAGACAGGTGGGAAAGTTCTTTACAATGTAATCCTTGGAACCCCTGAATTCATGAATGTGGCATTTCTTTTTGATGCTTCATTGGGTAGCTCGTTTGAACCGCCCGTTGGGGGATACCTGTACCTGGATTGTCCGGATGACGGACTGAATTATGATAGCATGCAATTACTGTATTCTCTTTGCCGGGACCGGAATATCTCCAATGAATTCAGGGTACGGAATGGACTTGACACCTACAATTCATTTTTACAGGGCGTTAAAAGCAGTACAGAAACTTTGGGTTATAAATTGAATATATGAGCACGAAAAAGACAGTGATATGGATACTCTTGCTTTTTGCATGTTCAGTACATGCAGAAGAGTTTCGTGTGCAAGAGAATCTGTCATTTAAGAGTTCCATTTTAAACATGGAGATCGGATATTCAATTGTGCTGCCGAATGATTATTTTACGAGTGGAAAATCATATCCTGTCCTCTATTTCCTGCATGGGTTGGGTGATAACGATGCCTCGTGGCTTGAATACGGGCAGGTAACCCAATATATGGATCACCTGGTGAACGAACATATCATCTCTCCATTTATCTGTGTCATGCCCCAGGGGTTCAGAAGTTATTATTCCAACTTTTATACAGGAGATTTCCCCTATCAGGATATGTTTGTCCGGGAATTGGTTCCATTTATCGATAGCAATTACCGAACGATTCGCACAGCCGGAGAACGTGGTGTCATGGGATATTCCATGGGTGGGTTCGGAGCATTGGTTTTGCCCCTTAAATATCCCGATATATTCCATGTGAGCATTCCATTGAGTGCCTCCATTCGAACGGACCATCAATATGCCACCGAAGAACAAAAGGGTTGGGACCAGCAATGGGGGAAGATTTTCGGTGCCGAACACAACACAGGAGATGCCCGGATCACTGATTATTACAAGCAAAATTCACCTTACCATCTCATCAAATCCATGAAAGCTGAAGACCTTAGAAAAATCGCCTTTTTTATGGAAAATGGTGACAAGGAAAACACCCTTTGCCGGAGCAACGAAGATCTGCACATGTTGATGGTCGAAAAAGATATTCCTCATGTCTACCATGTCAGGGCCGGAGCCCATGAGTTTAAGTTCTGGTGCGAAGCAATTCCCGAAGCTTTTCGTTTTGCCGATTGTTCATTCACTAATAAACCTTATAAAGAAGCTGAAACATTCGAAGATACGACTGTTTCTCAAAGACAACTGTTTTGGAAAGAAGAAGCTACTTTTTCCGGTAGGAAACTAAGTATCTTCTACCCTGAAAATCCAATATCAGTAAAACGTAATTACCCGACTGTTTATTTTGTATCCAGCCTGGACAAGGAAGATCAGGAGAAGCTCATTTCCCTTTATCAGCAGGATTTACAGAAAGAACTGCTCGCTCCGATCATATTTTGTTTTGTGCAACCCGATCCGGATAGTTTGTTTCTCCGTAATGTCATACAATATATGGAAAAGAACAAATCCTCCCGGGAAGGACGACGATTCAGGGCAGTGTGGAGCTATCAAAACGGGGGAGCTAATGTATTGGAACAGGCATTAACACCGGATCAATTTACAGCTTGTGTGTTTACGGATTCAAACCTGCAAATAAAGTTGCCAGGCCTTGAACAACTCATCGCAGACCACGAATCCATCAAGGATAATATCCGGTGGTATATTGATACTCCTCCATCAGGGGATTCCTATTTGGCGAATGGTTATCTGCATATAAACCTGAGAGAACATGGATTTATTCATGAATACAGGGTTCGTCATAACTATAAAGATGACTTTTCATTCTTACTGTCGGGATTTTCACCGGCCATATCGTATGTGAGCAAGAGATTTCATAATTAAATTAATTACCATTAAAACACAAAATTATGTTCATTGTTGAAAATTATTCGTTGGCTGTAATGTTTTGCATTGTCACTATGCTTTGTTGGGGTTCATGGGGTAACACACAGAAACTGGCGGCAAAGACCTGGCGTTACGAACTATTCTATTGGGATTACGTCATTGGGATTGTCCTTTTCAGTCTGATATTGGGATTTACCCTGGGAAGTTTTGGTGAAGGGGGACGATCGTTCATCATGGATCTGAAACAAGCAGATTCGAGCAATATCTGGAGTGCTATAGTGGGTGGGATTGTATTTAATGCAGCCAACATACTGCTATCGGCTTCCATTTCTATCGCTGGGCTGGCAGTGGCTTTTCCATTGGGGGTAGGCATAGCCTTGGTGCTGGGAGTCTTTGTGAACTATTTCAATGCGCCCAAGGGTGATCCTGTGATCCTGTTTACCGGGGTAGCACTCATCACGCTGGCTATTATTTTTAATGGCATTGCAGCCGGTAAAATTAAAAAAGACGACAAAGGGACTTCAAATCAAAAGGGAATCGTACTAGCTGTCTTTGCAGGGTTGTTGATGGCCTTCTTCTATAGGTTTGTGGCAGCCTCGATGGACCTGAACAACTTTGAACATCCGGCAGCAGGGATGTTGACCCCCTATGCTGCCTTCTTTATTTTTGCCCTGGGGATACTGGCAAGTAATTTTGTATTCAACTCCCTGATTATGATGAAACCATTTGTGGGAGCTCCTGTCAGGTACAAGGATTATTTTAACGGAAATTTAAGGACTCACCTGATTGGCGTACTCGGTGGGACTATCTGGGCCCTGGGTACTTCGCTGAGTTATATTGCTGCGGGAAAGGCCGGTGCTGCCATATCCTATGCATTGGGACAGGGAGCCACCATGATTGCTGCCATTTGGGGCGTATTTATCTGGAAGGAATTTAAAGGTGCTTCGAAACAGATAAACGGACTCTTGGCTCTCATGTTTTTATTATTCATTACCGGACTTATCCTGATTATCGTTTCCGGAGGAAATTAAATAGATTATTTTTCATTCACTAAACAATAATTGTGTAACATTAAAAAAACAAGATCATGAAAAAGAATTATTCTTTATCGCTGGTTACCGCAATTGGCTTAATGTTTTTAGGAACAATTCAGGCATTTGCAGTGGATTACACCATTTCGTTTACGGGTACCGGGAAAAGTACCACCGTAGGGAGTGTAATCGTTCAGAATCTTACAAAAGGTACTACGGCTACAGTGCCGGGCGGGAGTTCTTTAACCCTGACCGTTGTAGCCGGACTCGATCAACTGGTAGCAGATAAAGGCGGTCTGCGTATTTATTCGAACGCAGTGGATGGAAACTCCACCGTACTATTCATGGCTAAGAATTCAGGAAGCACTCAAATTAGCGCCTATGGATTGGATGGTCGAAAAATCGTAGGAAGGACTGAAAACTTACTGGCAGGTCAAAACTCCTTTCAGGTTTCATTACAAAAAGGTGCTTATTTTGTTCGGGTAGATGGCGTAGGATATTCCTTCGCTGCCAAACTGATCAATCAGAGCAGTTCGAAAAGCAACCCTCAGATTACTATGTTAGCCACTGGAAATGGAGGATCGCCGGTGATGCAAAAAAGCAAAAGTACAGCCACTGCCATGGATTACACCATCGGTGATCAATTGCTTTATAAGGGAATTTCAGGAAATTATGCCACCATAGTGACGGATATTCCAACAGCCAGCAAGACCGTGAATTTCAATTTTATTGAATGCCTGGATGCCGATGGTAACTACTACGCAGTGGTTAAAATAGGTACGCAGACCTGGATGGCGGAAAACATGAGAACCACAAAATACAGGACCGGTACTATTCCGAATATCACAGTGGCTGCTGATTGGGGAAACACGACTTTGGTGACAGGTGCCTGGTGCTACCTCAATGGAGATGCGACCAATAATACCCGCATTGGCAAATTATACAACTGGTTTGCCGTCAATGACACCCGGAATATTGCTCCGGTAGGTTGGCATGTCCCAAGTATAGTTGAATATACTACGTTAGGTACGTTTTTAGGTGGTTTTGATGTTGCCGGATTAGCTATGAAGGAAACCGGAACGACAAACTGGTTAACAGACGCCTTTGGGAGTACAAATTCAAGCGGCTTCTCTGCCAGGGCAAGTGGCAAGTGCAATAGCAGTGGCGTCATGAACGATTTTGACTATAACTACTTGTGGACAAATGTTGAGTTTAGTGCTACGAATGGTACCTGTGCATTTTTGGCAGGACCTAACGCTAATTTTGATATTACCTATAGTCCCGGTAAACGGAATGGTTTCTCACTTCGTTGCATCATGGATTAGTCATTCAATGAAATGAAAAGTTATATCAACTGAATACAGGAAAGTTAACTGATAATCTATCAGTTGACTTTCTTTTATTATCACTTTTTCAAAGAATTTCATATTCAAAGGGTCCTGACAACATAACAGTGAAAGAAGCAATTTATTAAACAACTCTTTAAACATGGACAAATCAATCGCTGAAGCTGGAAATAATGGAGAAAAAGTTCGTTCTGATTGTTATATTACTCTTGAACTGACAAGTGAAGGAGGAATAAATACTGAATTGATATCAAAGGTAGAGGCACTCTATGGAGACTCAATTTTGATTCTTTGTAAAGACATGTTTCGTTTTTTTGGAATAGAAAATGCCAGGTTGAAAGTTGAAGATAAAGGAGCCCTCCCTTTTGTACTGGCTGCCCGGATAGAAGCTGCCATAAAGAGCTTGATAACCACAACTAAAGAATACCTGTTCGAAATGTATGAGGAATATAGATATTCTACCGCCCGCGACCGTCCCCGGATGACCAGGTTATACCTACCTGGCAATACACCTTCCTTAATGATCAATGCCGGCATTCATACCCCAAATGGAATCATCCTTGACCTGGAAGATGCTGTAGGTGTGAATAAAAAAACTGAAGCCCGCTACCTGGTTCGTAATGCCCTCAGAAGTGTAGATTTCATGGGTGCGGAACGAATGGTGCGGATCAATCAGTTGCCTTTAGGATTTGAGGATCTGGATTTCATTATCCCACACAACGTGAACCTGATCCTGCTTCCTAAATGCGAAAATGCGGGGCAGATTCATCAGTTGAATGAGAAAATAAATGAACTTAAAAAGCTTGCAGGAGTTACGAACCCTGTTTGGATCATGCCCATTATCGAGAATGCCATGGGTGTGATGAAAGCCCTGGAAATAGCTCAGGCGGCAGAAAATGTGGTGGCTATGTGTATCGGCCTGGAAGATTATACGGCTGACATTGGTGCCAAAAGGACCAATGGTGCGAATGAATCTTTTTTCGCCCGCTGTCAGGTGTTGAATGCATGCAAGGCAGCCAGAATACAAGCTATTGATTCGGTGTTCTCTGACATTGGAGATATGGAAGAACTTAAAGAAAATGTGCTTCGTTCGAAAGCGATGGGTTTTGAAGGTATGGGGTGTATCCATCCTCGTCAGATTAAGGTGATCTATGAAAATTTTAGCCCCGATGAAACGGAAATAAAAACTGCCGAAAGAATTGTCATCGCATTTGAAGAAGCGACTAAAAAAGGCCTGGGCGTTGTATCCCTGGGTACAAAAATGATTGATGCGCCGGTAGTAAAAAAAGCCAGACAAACCATTGATCTGGCCATTCGAATGGGAAAGCTTGACTCAAATTGGATGGAATTGATTTAAAATCCACAGATTGAAAAAAGGAGTAAATATGTCGATCAATGATAAATTTATCATAAATGCAGCCGGACGAAAAGTTCCTGTAGAAGTAAACGGGCTAGCGGTTATTCCTTTCAGGGGCGTTGGAAAGTTCATCCCCAATGGGAATAAACAAGCACCACGAATTCCCTCGTGTGTAGAATATCCTTCAGATGGGAATAAATTAGTTCCTTCATTAAAAGAATCCTTGCTTCAGGCTGGCTTAAAGAACGGAATGACTCTGTCGACCCACCATCATTTCCGTAACGGGGATTTAATAGCCAATCAGGTTTTTGATCTGGCCTCGGAGATGGGCATCAAAGATCTTGTATGGTTTCCTTCTGCTTCTTTCGAATGCAACGTTTATTTGATCAAATACCTGGAGGATGGTACTATCCATCATATTGAAGGGAGTATGAATGGCTCTCTGGGTCGATTTACCTCGCAGGGGAATATGAAAGGCATGGGAATCCTTCGATCCCACGGAGGAAGGTATCAGAGTGTCCAGGATGGCGAAGTTCATATTGATATTGCCATCATTGCTGCTCCTTGTGCCGACATGTTTGGGAATGCCAACGGAACAAACGGACCTGCTGCCTGTGGTTCTTTGGGATTTGCCCTGGTCGATTCGGAATATGCCTCTAAGGTGATTGTGGTTACTGATAACCTGGTTCCATTCCCATGCGTACCCTGGCAAATTCAGGGGAATCATGTGGATTATGTGGTACAGGTAGATCAGGTAGGCATCCCCGAGAAAATTGTGTCGGGTACTACCGAAATAACCAAAAGTCCGGACAGGCTTTTTCTGGCTGAGTTAACCGCCAGGTTTTGTGAAGCAAGCGGTATCCTCCGGGATGGCTTTTCATTCCAAAGTGGTTCGGGGGGTGTTTCTCTGGCGGTATCGGCCTATTTCAGGGAAATAATGGTAAAGAAAGGAATCAAGGCCCGTTTTGCCCGGGGAGGCAGTAATAAATACCTGGTATCCATGTTGGAGGAAGGGCTTATTGATTATATCATTGATGGACAAACTTTCGACCTTGAAGGGGTGCGTTCCATGCGGGAGAATTCTAACCACGTATGGTCAAGTCCCTTTACAAGTTATAATTATCACAGTAAAGGGAATTTTGCATCCCTGGTGGATGTCGTCATCCTCGGTGCCACCGAAATAGATATCAACTTTAATGCAAATGTGGTTACCCATTCCGATGGTTATCTGTTGCACGGCATAGGTGGCTGGCAAAACTGCTTGTTTTCTAAAACAGTCATTTTAACTGTACCCCTATTCAGGGATAGGATTCCTGTGATAAAGGATGAAGTAACTACCCTCTGCGGTCCGGGTGAATTGATTGATGTGGTCGTTACGGAACGGGGAATTGCTATCAATCCATTGCGAACCGATTTAATTGAAATAACCAAAGATTCAGGATTGCCTGTATTTACTATCAATGAACTTAAAGAACTGGCTGAAAAAATATGTGGCAAACCATCACTGCCGAAGTTTACCGATACTCCGGTTGCTGTGGTTAAATGGGTAGATGGTACAGTGATAGATACCATTTGGCAAGTAGAAAAATAGCCTAAAAGGCATAAGATTCAGGACCCAAGGTAAGAAACAATGATCGTAAATGGAATAATTATCCTAAAAAAACATGAGTGAATCAACGTTGGCTTTACTGGGTTTGGGAATGATAACCACTTTTATCACGCTCATCCTGACCAAGCGGCTTTCCCCGTTTGTGGCACTAACCCTTATCCCGATTCTCTTTGGACTGATGACCGGGGCCGGGTTGGGATTAGGCAAAATGATGGAAAACGGGATTAGGGATACAGCACCTACAGGCGTGTTGATTATGTTCGGTATTCTGTATTTTGGAATCATGTTTGAAGTAGGACTCTTTGAACCATTGATTATTAAATTTTTACAAATTGCCAAAGGTGATCCCTTGAAAGTCATTATGGGAACCTGCGTACTCTCATTCATCGTAGCAATGGATGGCGATGGAGCAGCTACTTACCTGATCATCGTCGGAGCCATGCTTCCGGTGTATAAACGGCTTGGAATAAATCCGTTAATTCTGACTTGCATATTGACGCTATGTGTAGGCATAATGATCAAACTTCCCTGGACGGGGGCAAATGCCCGTGTGTTGAGTGCACTACATCTTAATCCGTCTGAGCTTTTCAATCCGATTATTCCGGCTATGCTGGCATCAATGGTTTGGGTTTTAATGGTGGCTTATTATTTCGGTTTAAAAGAGCGGAAGCGGCTGGGAATTCAACTTATTGAAATTACTGAAAGCAAGGAAATAAAAAATAAAGTGCTCTATTTTACCAATCTTTTGCTAACCATTGTTCTGATAGTTGCATTGGTTTCAGGATTATTCCCTATTGCAGTAACCTTTATGGTGGGTCTCGCCATTGCCCTGATTCTCAATTTTCCGAATCTTGAAGAACAACGAAAACGATTAGCAGCACATGCCGCCAGCGCACTCTCAGTAGGTTCCATGGTTTTTGCAGCCGGTATATTCACAGGCATACTGTCCGGTACAAAAATGCTGAACGCCATGGCTCAAAGTTTTATACGCATCATTCCCGATTCATTAGGACCCAATATGGCGGTAATCACTGCCATAACCTCTATGCCATTCACTTATTTTATCAGCAATGATGCCTATTATTATGGAATCATTCCGTTAACTGCCGTCACAGCCTCCCATTTCACGGTTCCTGCCATTGAAATCGGAAGAGCATCCTTGATGGGGCAATCAGTTCATATGCTAAGCCCGTTGGTTGCCTCCACCTATTTGTTGATAGGACTGGCAGACGTGAGCTTTGCAGCACATCAACGATTTACGCTTAAATGGGCTGTTGGTTCCGTATTGGTGATGACGCTTGTAACGATTTTAACCGGCGTTATCACGATTTATTTATAAAATTCTTTTGAATATACTATCTGATTAAATTCTAAAAATACTACTTAACCTGCTGACTTATTGGCTTAATTAATTCAATACCTATAAATTACTATTTGAAAACAGAGTTGCTTAAAAAGTAACTCTGTTTTTAGTTATATCCAAGGTCTGAAATACTCCAAATTAGAGGTTCGATTATCGAATGGATTTAGATTATAGCAGACTTTACCTGTTATCTATGTACCTCCTTAGATCCTCCTTAGTAATTCCTGCAAGAGTCTTTATAAATAGTTTACGAAAAAGATTCTAAAAGCAAACGAAATACATAGATAAAACATATCTATTTAGATATGTCTTTTCTATGTATTATATATGTATTATCTATGTATTATTTATGTAATGTCTAAAGACTCTTGCAGGAATTACTAAGGAGGTTCTAAGGAGTTAGTGTATAGACATACGGAGGGATGGAATAACCCCAAAATGTGGAAAAATATCTCATTACAGGAGTCGAAAATAAGTTGCAGATATGTGGCAGGTAATTATCCTGGAATGTTTTCAGTGTATCCTGGATGGTGTTGTTATTGATACTTTTGAGGTTCCGGTGAAAGGGCTTGAACTCTTTGAAGTCTCAACCGTTATATACATCCAATGACATATGTTTTCACTCCTTAAATTACTTAAATCGAATAAATTATGGATATTGCACGAAGATCAGCCCACAATCCCCTTCTACGCCCGTCAGACCTGAAAGCGGGAATAGGCGGAATGGAAATAACCTGCCTGCTCAACCCCGGGGTATTCAGGATGAACAACAAGACCTGGCTGTTGCTGCGCGTTGCGGAAAGGCCCCAACAAATAGCCGATAAAATCAGTTTCCCCATCTATACCCCCGAAGGAACCATTGAAGTACTCAGCTTTGATAAGAATGATCCGCAGCTGGATGCCACTGATCCACGAGTGATCATGTACAAGGGGAAAAATTATTTAACCACGTTATCCTATTTGAGGTTGGTTTGCAGTGATGATGATATCCATTTTGGAGAAGATCCGGCCTACCCGCCTATATTCGGGCAGGGTGATCTGGAGGCCTTCGGGATTGAAGATTGCCGGGTAGCCAGCATGGAAGATGGTTATTACCTCACCTTTACCGAGGTATCTTCCGTGGCGGTAGGTGTAGGGTTGATAGCTACTCATGATTTTCAACATTACGACCGACTGGGAATGATTTTCCCACCCCACAACAAGGATTGTGCTTTGTTTGAGGAAAAGATCAACGGGATGTATTACGCCCTGCACCGTCCCAGCAGCCCTGAATTAGGCGGAAACTATATCTGGCTGGCCGAATCACCCGACAGGGTTCACTGGGGAAACCACAAATGCGTGGCTGTAACCCGTGAAGGCAGTTGGGATGAAGCCAGGGTAGGCGCAGGAGGTGCACCGATAAAAACATCAGAAGGCTGGCTGGAAATATACCACGGAGCCAGCCGTGATCACCGCTATTGCCTGGGAGCCTTGTTGCTCGATCTAAATGATCCTTCAAAAGTACTGGCACGAAGCAAGGAACCGATTATGGAGCCTATCGCCGAATATGAAAAAACAGGATTCTTCGGAAATGTAGTGTTTACCAACGGACATTACGTACAGGGGGATACCGTGAAAATATTCTACGGGGCGAGCGATGAAGTGATATGCAGTGCTGAATTCTCCATCACAGAAATACTCAACTCATTAAAAACTACGTGATGGCCAACAAATTAGCAGGAGAATATCTATTCTTCAAATCGCAGCCCAAAAACATACGTACACTCTTGATCACCAACATGCTCTATGGACTTATTCTGCCCATTATAGAGATTTTTGTGGGGGCGTACATCATGCGAAACACAGGTAACTCATCGTATGTGGCTATCTTTCAGCTTTTCATGTATGTAGGGGTTGTGAGCACTTCTATCCTCAATGGTGCTTTGTTGAAGATATTTAAAGTGAACTGGCTGTACAGTTTTGGGATTATGCTTTCAGCAGTTGCCTTGATGGTGATGATGTTTGTTCATTCCATTGGTATCGTTCAGTTAGGCTTTGCAGGCTTTGCTATAGGTGCTTCTACAGGATTCTTTTGGACTAACCGTTATTTATTGGCCCTTAATTCAACAAACGACAAGAATCGTAACTACTTCTTCGGGTTGGAATCGTTCTTTTTCTCCCTGTGGAGCATAGTGGTACCTTTAACGGTGGGTGCTTTTTTAGGAACCATCAACGGAAAAGTGTGGTTTGGTCATACTGTAGATGTCAACATGGGATATGAAATTATTACCGTGGTTATATTTTTTATTGCCATCGCAGCCTGCCTGGTCTTGTCGAAAGGTGACTTCGTCAATCCTATACAGAAGAAATTCATTTATTTCAAATACCATGTGTTATGGCAGAAGTTTTTGGCATTGGCGAGCCTGAAGGGAATGGTACAGGGCTTTCTGGTGACGGCACCGGCTATCCTGGTCATGAAACTGGTGGGGAACGAAGGATCATTGGGACTAATTCAGGGAGTGGCAGGTGGAGTAACGGCTATCATAGTCTATGTGCTCGGTCGTATAGCAAAACCTGAACACCGGATGCGGATTTTCGGATTTGGATTGGTAGTGTTCTTTATTGGGACAATGGTGAATGGAATCATGTTCTCGGCGATCGGAGTGATCATTTTCGTACTCTGTAAAGTGTTGTTCCAGCCACTCCATGACCTGGCTTATTTTCCGACTATGATGAAAACGATTGATGCGGTGTCAGCTATCGAGAAGCGGAATGAATATGCCTATATCCTGAGCCATGAAGTCGGATTGTTCTTTGGTCGCGCCGGTGGAATGATCCTGTTTATATCCTTGTATAATTTTGCTTCAGAGACATTCGCTTTGAAATATGCCTTAATCATTGTCGGGGCATTGCAATTGATATCCTTGCCATTAGCGAAACATATTATCAAGGAAATTGATACAAGATATAAAGTAACGATTAGTGATTAGTGATAAGTGATTAACGATAAGTGATAAATGTTAAATGTTAAAAGTGCTATATTAAAATTTGGTGGTTTTAAATGATCGAAAATATAGGAGACGATGGTAATTACACATCCCCTTCAGGGGTTTGGGGTTATTATTATTAATTATAAATTATGAATTGTCAATTATTAAGCTATGAGTATCTCAACGAACGAATTAAAGATAGGCATCGTGGGTGCGGGTGGTTTTGCGGAATTCGCATCACAGTCTTTTTTGAAGGTGCCGGGAGTTAAAATTGTTGCGATTTTTGATATAAACAGCACTGCTGCTAATAAAATGGCAAAGGACCTGTCAGCCATACCTTTTAGCGAATATGAGTCATTCCTGGGTAACCGTGAAATGAGTCTTGTTTATATTGCTACCCCTCCCTATTTACATTTCTCCCAATCGAAAGCGGCCTTACTGGCAGGAAAGCATGTGATCTGCGAAAAGCCGGCAGCACTGAAGACATTGGAAGCGGAGGAACTTGTTGCACTGGGAAGAAGTAAGAAATTACTCTATGTAGTCGACCTGATGCAGCGGTACAATCCATTAAGCGATGTGGTCAAAAAAATCATAAAAGAAAAAATGCTCGGGGAATTCGTTCATGGTTTCTTTGAAAATTATGCCAGTGATGAAAAACTAACTAAAGATCATTGGTTTTGGGATGAAGCGAAAAGCGGTGGGATCTTTATTGAGCATGGAGTTCATTTCTTTGATTTGTTTTCAGGATGGTTGGGAAAAGGGGAAGTCATTCATTCAGCCCAATGGCAGCGTCCGAATGTGGAAGAAAAGATCATAGACCGTGTTCAGGCTATCGTAAATTATCCCGATGGTCCGGTTAATTTCTACCATGGCTTCGACCAGCCAAAGATACTCGATCGTCAGGAAATGAGACTGGAGTTTGAAAAGGGAGATATTTCACTCTATGAATGGGTCCCTGTAAAAATGAGGTTGCATGGGTTACTTGGCGACGAGCAACTTGAAAAACTTAAGATCTCCCTTCCGGGGTGTTCTATTATCAGACACAGTGCCACAATTTCCACTTCTGATTATGCCAGTTCAATGATCGATGAGAGTTCATCATCTACAAAGACTCAAAAAGTGATGGGACGATTTAAAAATGTGGTTTTTGATCAATTTATCACGGTGGAATATGGTAGCAACGCAGAAAAACAAGATCGCTATGAGTTACTGCTCACTTCCATGATCAAAGACCAATGGAATTGGATACTTGATAACTCGGCGGTCAGGGTCATAGACGATACGAATGCGGTTGAATCATTGCGGATGGCAGAAATGGCGACAAATGTGGCAATCAATTTTTAACGATAAGTGATAAGTGATTAACGATTAGTGATTAACAAATAAGGATGAATGAAAAGTGATTAACGATTAACAAAAGATGAATAGTGATTAATTTTAAATGATTATCGCTAATATGAAAAAATATAAATCAACTCTCATTTTCGTTTTCCTGGCAGGAATCATGTTTTCCTGTGTGGCGAATGATAACTTCGGAAAGGCAATCATCCAAACGGCCATTCCAAGGATAGAATTGATGTCCAATTCCCCACAACCCTATAAGATCATTGATTGGAAACAAAAGGCGAAAGACTATGATGCCTACGTTTTCGATTTCAACCCTGATATGCCTGCCGGTAAAATGATCTGGCTGGATAGTAGCCAACGCAACCTTCCCCAGACAACCTTTGGCCTCTATACGGCTATTCACGATGTCCGTCAGGGACCCACCCATAATAACGGCGAGTTCCATGAAAGCCTGAATTCACTTTCGGCTATCCTGGGTGCCGGCCTTATGGGAATTGACAAGACACATCAGAACGGATATAACTACGTGAAGATGATTCAGAACTACTTCAATTCGGGTACCGGATGGAATATCATGATGAACAACACCAGTCCTGAAATAGCGCAACAGGGTGGTGGATACGGTCGCGACTGGTGGTATGATGTGTTGCCCAATGTACTGTTTTATGCCGTGAGTGATGTATTTCCGAACGTGTCAAATGCAGATTACATCCAGCGCAGCATTGCTGAAAAGTTTTGCAAGGCGGACTCTGTGCTCCAAGGCAATTACAATTGTTCGTATTTCGATTATGGTAAAATGAAAGGAATGGTCAACAAGATACCTTTTCAGCAGGATGCTGCCGGTGGTCATGGCTATGTGTTGTATGCCGCTTACCATAAATATAAAAATGCACGATACCTGGCTCATGCAAAATCCGCTATTGCCTCCCTGAACAACCAGAAAGAAAGCCGTTTCTATGAGATATTACTTCCGATGGGAATTTATACGGCTGCCCGGTTAAATGCAGAACAAGGAACGAAGTACGATATTAAGAAAATGATCAACTGGGTGTTCGAAGGGTGCAAGAATCCAAAAGCGCGCAATGGTTGGGGTGTGATTGTGGGGAAATGGGGTGATTTTGATGTCAGCGGTTTACAGGGCAGCATCATTGATGGTGGCGGATATGCCTTTTTAATGAATAGTATGAAAATGGCCTTGCCACTCGTTCCTATGGTAAAATATGATCCCCGTTTTGCCAGGGCCATCGGGAAATGGATGCTGAATAATGTCAACTCCGCACGCCTGTTTTTTCCGAATGAGATTCCCGATCGTAACCAATGGTTGCCGGAAATGAAAAACTACACTCATTCCCTGGTGGCTTATGAAGGACTCCGTTATGAAGATTGTTACCATAAACTAGCCCTGGTAGGAGTTCATCCGGTAGCCTTGGGTGATGGCCCGAACTGGAATCCGGGGAATCCGAAAGAAACTATGTTCAGCCTGTATAGCACTTCACCTGTTGGAATCATGGGAGCGATAGTCGATACCACGGATGTGAGAATGATTCTGCGTCTCAATTGCAATGCCACTGATTTTTACGCAAACACCAAATACCCGACCTATTTGTATTACAACCCATACTCTATAAACAAAACGGTCATCTATCATCCTTCGGGATTGGTGGATGTATTTGATATTGTATCCAAGACTTATGTGGCCAAAGATATTTCGAGTGGAACACAAATTACCCTGCCGGCTGATCAGGCGCGAATCCTGGTGGAAATTCCTACCGGGTTGGTGATTGAACGAAAAAAGGAATTCCTAGTTGTGAACGGAATTACGATATCATTTAAATGAGGTTTTCTAACAAACTTATTCATTTGTAAATTGTTTTATTATGGATGGATTCAAATTAATTAATTACTAAATATCAAACATATAGATAATAAATAATACTAATAGCTCATACCGATTATTATGAAAAAAACGCAGTTTATTATTTATTTTAGTATTTTCTGCCTGTGCCTTCAGGCTCAAAATGTAACGGTCACCGGAATTGTGAAAGACGCAACCACGAGTGAACTTTTGATAGGAGTAAACTTAGTTGTACCGGGGTCGAATACAGGTACTGTCACCGGAGTTAATGGTGATTTTTCAATTTCGGTGCCGGTCAATTCAACCTTACGGGTGTCGTATATCGGTTATCAGGTCCAGGAGTTTAAAGTCACAGAAGCGAAAGTACTGAATATCTTGCTGGTTTCTGAATCGAAGCAAATCGATGAAGTAGTCGTGGTGGGTTATTCTGTGCAAAAAAGACGTGACGTTCTGGGAGCTGTAAGTAAAGTAAATAATGAAGAACTGACCAAAATACCGGTAGCCTCAGCACAGGATGCCTTGCAAGGAAGGGTTGCCGGGGTAGAAGTTTCAGCACAAACCGGAGCACCGGGAGCACCTATTTCTGTCCGTATACGTGGTGCCAGTTCTATTAATTCCAGCAATGATCCGCTTTACATAGTGGATGGCATACCGGTGGAAGGAGCTTTGAATAATCTTTCACCTAACGATATCGATAACATGACCATTTTGAAAGATGCATCCTCGGCTGCCATTTATGGATCACGTGCCAATAACGGGGTAGTATTGATTACCACTAAACAGGGGAAATCAGGGGAAGCCAGGGTGACATATAATGCCCAGGTAGGCTTCCAAACACATGGATACCTGACACCCATGACCACTACACAGCAATACATACAACTGTATAATGAAGCAGCAAATAACGATAATTTAGTATTAAGCGCACCACGTCCTCTCATAACAGGTGCATTGGTAAAAGATTTTCCGAATATAAATCATTTGGCTTCCATTTTTCAGACAGCACCCATTCAATCTCATGAATTATCCATCAGTGGGGGGAACGATAAAACAACGTATTTGGTATCTGCCAACTATTATAATCAGGTGGGAATCCTGAATCATACCGGTTACGACCGTTTCAGCATGCGATCAAATATTAATTCCGAAGTAAAGAAATGGTTGCATGTGGGATTAAACGTCAGTGGTGGCATTTCAAATAGTCGGATGGTGTCAAGTTCGGGTGATGGATTTGTCGCTGAAGGGGGAAGTGTGATTCGTTATGCCTATTTTAGATCACCGGCGATACCCATAAAAAATACTGCCGGGCAATATGTTGACTTACCTTCTGATTTTTACGGTGATGCCGCCTATAACGTTTTCTTTGGTGATGGTTACAGTCCCGAAGGACTGGCAGCTAATACCGACAGGACACTGCAAATAAAAACCCTGTTGGCTACGGGAAATGTGTTGATTAATTTTCCGGCCAATCTCTTTTTGAAAACAACCCTGGGTGTCGATTATGCTAACAGTGGATCACGGGAATACGATGTGACCTGGGGTTCGGGGAATCGAATCAATAACCCGAATGCATTAGATATTTCGAATAATACGAATACAAACTGGACCATAAACAGCACCTTGAATCACAGCATTAAATTGGGAGAAAACAGCAACCTGACTTCCCTGATTGGTGCGGAGGCAATCAAAAATTCTTCGGTTGGACTATCAGCCAGTGATCGGAATTTTGCTTCGAATGATCCGAATTTCCTTTTCATTGGGAACGGGGTAGCATCACCTCCCCTGACAACTAATGTGACAGGCAGCCAAGGTGAATCAGGGTCAACCCTGCTTTCCTACTTTGCAAACGCTAATTACAATTACGCCCAAAAGTATTATTTATCCGGGATCATCCGCAGGGATGGATCATCCCGCTTCATAGGAAAGAACCAGTGGGGAACATTTTATTCGGCTTCTGCCGGTTGGAATATCGATACCGAAGAATTTATGAAAGATATGGCTAATATCAGTAAATTAAAACTCCGGGTAGGGTATGGATCTATCGGAAATCAGAATATTGCGCTCTATGCAAACCTGGACCAGTATTCCCCTAATTATTACTATACTTTTGGGGGAAATCCCACAAAGGGGTATGCTCAGACACAACTTGGCAATACAAATTTAAAATGGGAAACCAGCAATCAGTTCAATGCAGGGGTGGATCTGGAAATGTTTAAAGGAGTGTTCGGCGCTTCACTTGATTACTTCAACAAACTATCCACTGATATGTTGGTCATAGCACCATTACCTCCTTCCGTAGGGAACGCATCACCAGCTTATATTAACAGCGGGAGTATGCTCAATACCGGAGTCGACCTGGAGCTGTTTTACCGGAAAGAATATAATAAAGGCGGATTTAATATCACTTTAAATGGTGGATACCTTCATAATAATGTGGTGAAGTTAAATGCCCCTCTGGTAGGAGGACTTTTAGGAGGTGCATATGCTACTCAGACGGTGGTTGGCCAACCAATAGGTGCTTTTTACCTGTATCAGGTAGCGGGAATTTTTCAAAATCAAAGTGAAATTCTGACTTCCCCATTTCAAGGTACGGGCATTCAACCCGGTGATGTAAAATACGTGAATCAAAACGGAGATAATGTCATCGATGCAAGGGATCGTAAATACATGGGGAGTGCCATACCAACTTTCACGGCAGGGTTGACTCTTTCAGGGCACTATTCTGGATTCGATATTTCAGTATTTTTCCAGGGAGCTTACGGGCAAAAAATTTATTCCAAGGTAAACGAGGATATAGTTGGTTTTTATCGTGGATTCAATGTGGCAGAAAGTTATTATACACAACACTGGACTCCGTCAAATCATTCCAACACCCAGCCCCGTGCTTCGTGGTTAGCTTCTGCGAACAATATTATGGCTTCCTCCCGCTTTTTGGAAGATGGATCTTACACCCGGTTGAAGAACCTGCAAATCGGTTATACCATTCCCAATACTAAAAAAATTAAAATTGAGAGAATCCGGGTATACCTGGCCGGTACAAACTTATTGACTTTTACAAAGTTCACGGGACTTGATCCTGAAATGACCGTCAGTACCAATTCCGCATCCGAAGGTGACCGTGCCAATGGAATTGATTGGGGAACGTATCCTGTGGCGGTGAGTTATACTTTTGGATTGAATGTAACCTTTTAAATGAAAAGAACCATGAAAAAAATACATTATATAGTGATTCTCTCAGTGGTAGGCTTGATGGCTTCCTGCTCCGATTTTTTAAACGAGCAGCTAAAAGTTACCTACACTTCTTCCAACTTCTATACCACAGCCGATAATGCGAGTGCAGCTGTGACAGGTATCTACAACTCCCTTTACGGCAATCTCCTATGGGCGTTTGGGGATATTGCCTCCGACGATGCAGTAAATGGATCCGGAAATGATCCGTTTGGCATTTTGGATATTAATAACTTTACAGCCAACAGTGCTAATGGACTGATATTGTCTTTTTGGCAATCCACTTATGAAACCATCGCCCGGGCTAATAATGCGATATACTATATAGCACCCATGAATATAGATGCCACACTCCGGGATCGGCTAGTGGGGGAAGCTAAATTTTTAAGAGCCTATTCGTATTTCAACCTGGTGAATGTTTATGGGAAGGTTCCTTTGAAACTATTACCCCAACTTACCTCTGCCACTATCAATGTACCATTGAGTGAAGTACCAGCCATTTATGCTCAAATTGAAAAAGATTTAAAGGAAGCTGCAGCTGTGTTACCACCATCATATTCCTCAGATGGGGGGCGTATTACTAAAGGTGCTGCTTACGGTATGCTGGCTAAAGCAGATTTGTATGAAAAGAAATACACCGAATGCCTGACGAATATTCAGGCACTCGAAAATCTTAATCAGTATAAATTGCTTACAAACTATGCGAACCTATTTAAAGCAGGGGCTGAAGATAGTTCGGAAGTCATTTTCGGACTGCGTTTCAGTAATTCTATTTCTGCAGTGGGTAATATATTAAATGTTGATTTTTCACCGTCTATCGAAGGAGGTTATTTCTTTGATGCACCTACCCAAAGCTATGTGAATACTTTCTCGGACAGCACGATCCTCAAAACCGTCGATCCACGGTTGGATGCTTCCATAGGACGTGATGGTAAACCCTGGTTCAATAAAAGAACATTTTCGGCTTCATGGTCGCCGGCAACCGGTTATCTGGTAAAGAAATATAATGAAGATTCGATTTTCACGAATCCACTGGATAAATCAACGTATGTTCCGAAAAGTCGATCGATGGTCCCTTACCATTATATGCGCTATGCTGATATTTTATTGATGAAAGCGGAAGCGTTGAATGAATCGGGAGGTGCGGGTGCAGCAATAGAGCTTAACAAGGTTCGGGCCAGAGTTGGTTTGGCACCCACGACGGCGGCTACACAAACTGATTTGCGAACAGCCATTATGAACGAACGCCGTAAAGAACTGGGTTTTGAATTCCATCGATATTTCGACTTGATGCGATATGGACAAGCTGTGGCAGAAGCAGCATTAGGAAGTGGTTTCAGCTATGCAAAAAATCGTTACTTCCTAATTCCTCAACTGGAGCTGGATACGAATACAGCTGTGAAATAATAGATAAAATCATATGAGTATTAATAATTAACTAAATTAATTTAATCAGATAAACTCTTAGGGGGTTTAAATGAGCAGTTTTCAAAAAAACAGCCGAAAACTAGCTATATGAAAAGTTCTTTAATCAATGAAACATTTTTTGCTTTTGGTTAATTGCATTTCTGGTTACATAGAAAAAGAAAAAGAATCAGGAATTCAACTTTTTAAAATGGAATCAAAAATATCTCAATTATAAAAACAACATTTAATAATACAACATCATGAAAAAGAATCTTTTTAGAAATGTATTTATGGCAGTTATTGCAATGACAATTTTTGCCAATGTTTTCACAGGATGTAAATCGAAAGACAATAATCCACCGGTTACAGCTGATAAGACGAAATTAAATGCCTTGATAGACTCTTGTACGACGATTGCAGCAGGTGCAACCACTGCCAATTATTCGCAAGCTAACATTGATGCTTTTAATGCTACTCTTACTTCAGCAAAGACTGCAGCTGCCAGTACCACCATTACACAAGCGGCTGTCGATAATTTAGTCATATCATTAAGGGCTGCAAAGAATGCCTTTTTAGCAACAGCATTCGCTGCAATACCTGCAGGTTCGTTGACCTTTGCCTTGAAATTTGATGAAGGATCGGGGACTTCGCTCACAACTACCGGAGCGAAAGCCTGGACAGCAACACTAATGGGTGGACCTATTGCTGGACACACCGGTTTACCAACATTTGTGACCGGTCATAAGGGAACAGGATATGCTATGCATTTTGGACTTGGGTCACATCTTGAAATTAGTAATAATACAGCGGCTGATTTGACGAAAAGCCAACTTTCAATTGCCGTCTGGGTAAAAACTGATACGATTTATGGTAATAATTACATCATTTCCTATAACACGTACCATACCTGGAAATTCCAATTACAAGATGCAAATAATCCGTTCTTTACATTTGCTTCTACGGCAGGTATTCTCGATGCAGATGATCATACGGGTGGTTCAGTTCCGAATGCAACATGGAACCACTTGGTTGTGACGCTGGATTTAACAGCAGGTTTAGAAACGTTTTATATCAATGGTGTAAACGTATGGCAGTGGAAAAAAGGAACAACGAATTCAGATACTGACAAAACAAAGATTTTCTTAAGTGGAACATTAGTTCCTCCTACTACTGCTACACCTCTGGAGATTGGACTTGATTTTCCAATAGGTACTCCTCTTCCAACAGCTTTTAGTAACATAAGTTATTTTAAAGGTTCACTGGATGATCTTGAATTCTATAACATAGCGTTAAGTGATGGTCAGGTGACAGGTTTATACAATAGTGAAAAATAATATGAAAGCTGATCTTTTGTAATCTTTAGAAGGGACTTGTCTTAGCAATAAGCCAGGTCCCTTTGATTTATGTGTTCCGTGTTCCGTGTTCCGTGTTTCGTGTTCCGTGTTCCGTGTTCAGAGTTCAGAGTTTGAAGAGTTTGAAGTTTTGTTCTGCGTTCCGTGTTATAAGAGTTTGATGTTTGAAAGGTTTGGAAGTTATGAACCAGAAGGTATTTAGCATCCCATATCCAACGTTCAATATTGCTAACAAACCCATTCAACCAATCAGCCAACCAATCAACTAATCAATCACCCATTCAACCTATCAACCAATTAACCAATGTCCAAATTCCTGATAACTTTCCTGTTTTTCTGTGTTATGAACAGCACGGCAAAACCTGTACAGGTAAATACTACATCACCCTGGTGGAAGGGAATAGCTTTTTATCAGATTTATATGCCTTCTTTTCAGGATAGTGATGGCAATGGCATCAGTGATTTTAAAGGAATGACCTCACGACTCGATTACCTTCAATCATTGGGGATCAAGGGCATCTGGCTTACCCCTTTTCTCACATCTCCCAAAGTGGATAACGGTTACGATGTAGCCGACTACTATCAGATCGATCCGGTGTATGGATCAATGGATGATTTCAATCGTTTTTTAGAAGAAGCACATAAACGGGGAATAAAAGTCATCATGGACATGGTGCTCAACCATACTTCCACAGACTGCAAGTGGTTCAAGGAATCACGCAAATCAAGGGACAATCCCTATCGCGATTATTATATATGGAAAGACCAACCCAATAACTGGGAATCATTCTTTGGAGGTGGAGCGTGGAAATATGATAGCATTACCAACCAGTATTACCTGCATAAATTCGATGTCCGCATGGCTGATCTTAACTGGACAAACCCGGCAGTAGTCAACGAAATTAAAAAAGTACTCCGTTTCTGGCTCGACAAAGGAATCGACGGTTTTCGTTTTGATGTCATCAATTTCCTCCATACCGATGATGTCACTACCGATAATCCCATCAAAGCGGGGAAACAACAACACCTCTATGATATCAACCAACACGGGATACAAAAGGCAATATCTATCATTAAATCGACAGTAAGTGAATATCCCGACCGTTTTACGGTAGGCGAAGTGGGTAGCGATCAAATCGAGGTGCTCACTCAATACCAATCCCCTCAATTGTTGGATGTGGTCTTTAATTTCAACTTTGGAAGTATACAGGCTTTTTCAGTAGAACGACTTTTCAACGAGTTGCAAAGCATGGAGAAGAATATGCCCAGTTACCCTACCCTGTTTTTTGGCAGTCATGACAATCCCCGATTGATGAACCGACTGGCAAATGGCAATATCCAACGTGCAAAAGCATTGGCTGCCTTGATTCTCACTGCCAAAGGAGTACCCTTTATTTATTACGGGGAAGAGATTGGCATGCAGAATATCACAGCCAACACCTTTGATGAAATCGAGGATATACAAGGTAAAACATTCTACCAACTAGCAAGAACTGCCGGAAAATCTCCCGATGAGGCACTTGCAGATGGTAATAAAAACAGCCGTGACAAATCACGATCTCCTATGCAATGGGACGACTCCTCGAATGCAGGTTTTACTACAGGTAAACCCTGGATTAAAATAAATGACAATTACAGGGATATAAATGTTAGAAAAGAACTACAAGATAAAAGCTCTTTACTATACACCTATAAGTCACTCCTGATTTTGCGCAACAAGGAGAAAACCCTTCAATACGGAAGCTATGAAAAACTGGAAAAGAAGAATGACATGATCCTCTTTACCAGGACCTTTAAGAAAGAGAAAATTAGCATCATTATAAACTTTGGTAATGAGCAAAGTGTTCGATTACCGGAGGGAGCAAAGATTCTCATGGGGAATAACTTGTTGCGTCCGAATGAATTTTTAATCTATAAAATTGTCGGACGCTGATATCCGGTCAACCACATCCGATCAACCGCTTATTTCAGCGGTTTGTCGGATAGCGGAAAGTAAAATATGAGTGTGTTCTTCTATGCGTCAAACCGAAAGAAAAGAATCGGTTAGACGCAAGATACGATCAACTGCTTATTCAGTGGTTTGTCGGATAAAAAGAAAAAAGACCACTATGCGTCAAACCGACAAAATAATCGGTTAGACGCAAGATCCGATCGACAGCGTATTTCAGCGGTTTGTCGGATAGAAAGATAAAGATTGAATACCCATTTACAAATTATTTATCATGAAAAGTATATTATTTAGTATTCTGTTTTGTTGTTCCATTTTTTTATGTCAGGCTCAGCAACTCTCCATTCCACGAATTGACCTAATGCACAATATGCCCACTCCCTATGCCATGCGTGACTGGAAAAAGGTAGCATTGAACTATGATAATCTGGTGTTCAACACCAGCCTCACCGGTACTTATTTACCCCTGACAAACATTAACGCTGGCAGTGGAGTCAATTACCCAAGTGTGAATGACATTCACATGGATTCCTACGTAGGTCAGACTGATCATGGAACAGTCGCTGAAGCTATCAATATTATTCCAGCTGTAGTGGGAGCATCCCTCATAAGGATAGATAAATCGAACCAGGCAAATACCAATTGGGTAGTAAAAGTAAAGGACTTTTTCAACCGTCAAAACGGGGAGAATGTCTATTTGAATAATTACTCAGCCGGTACCGGTAGTGATTGGTGGTATGAAATAATGCCCAATGTGTACTTCTACCAGTTGTATTCATTATATCCAACCATTGATACCGATTTCCCCATTCAATTTACCACCATTGCTAACCGGGAATTCGGGGTGCTGAATAAACTCGGGGGAACGATCCAACCCTGGAGTCCACCCAATATGAACTACCGGGCTTTTGAATTAATTTCAGGGACACCCAATGCCACCAGCGTTCCCGAACCGGAAGCAGCAGGTTCCATATCATGGCTGATGTATCAGGCCTATCTCCAGACCTCTAATTTCAAATACCTGGAAGGTGCAGAGCTTGCCCTGGATTTCCTGCAAAATTGGAGCAGCAATCCTTCCTATGAGATACAATTGCCCTACGGGATTGAAACGGCTGCCCGCATGAATGCCGTTGAAGGAACCAATTACAATATCCTCAAGTTTTTGAACTGGACTTTCTCTGCCGGGCAAGGAACTCTACGTGCCTGGGGTACCATTGTGGGAAACTGGAATGGTTACGATGCCTCGGGTTTAATTGGCGAAGCAAATGATGCCGGAAACGATTATGCCTTCTCCATGAATGGCTTTCAGCATGCATCAGCCTTAACACCGGTCGCAAAATACGATAAGAGGTTCTCGCGCGAACTGGGAAAATGGTTGCTGAACCTGGCCAATGCCAGTCGTTTATACTACCGGAATGGCTTGCCTCAGGTGAATCAGGAACCGGCCAGCTATGTGTGGTCCCAACAAAATGATACAGCATCCTGCATCCCGAACGAATCAATGAAACAAACCCAAAATAGCATATCACCTTTTTCTACAGGCGATGCCATTCGAGGCGGCGGAGCTGCTACCAACCTGTCCTTATACAGTGGATCGAGCGTAGGATACCTGGCATCCATTATCTCCACTACGAATGTGACCGGAATCCTTCAGGTTGATTTGAACAAGACCGATTTCAGGGGAGATAAGACCTATCCCACTTATTTATATTACAACCCGGCGGTAACTTCCCAATCCGTTCAACTCGCCTTGCCCTCCGGAAACTTCGACATATATGACGCCATTACTGAAAAGGTGCTGAATACGAATGCCAGTGGGGTCATCAGTTTCAATATTCCATCGGATAGTGTCAGGCAGTTGGTAATCTATCCTACAGGTAATACGACTTTAATCAAAGGTCGGCTCAAATCAGTCAACGGGCATGTGATCGATTACCATGTGGGCTATAATTATACAAACCCGTTGCGTATCAAAGCATTTTCAGTATCGGATACTGTTGTTCAGAAATTGAATACCCTGAACCTGTATTGCCTCCCGGAAAATACGGTCACTACTAACCCTTCGTTCCAATGGTTTCAAAACAATCAGCTGGTAGCGACCACGACGGTCGGGAACTATACGTGGACTGCTCCCTCGACACCGGGAAAATATCAGTTAAGTTGCAAAGTATCCGAGAATGGTGATACGGTGACGTCTGCTTCATTGCCGGTGAATGTGGTGAATCTGCTGGTGGTTGCCCCTGTTATTACGGATATTACGTTTTCATCAGCCATGCCTTTTGACCTGGGAGCCACAGTGACGGCATCGGCAGTCCTCAATACCCCGTTGGTGACCTATTCCTGGAGTTCCATATATGGCACCCTGACCAATAACCTGACTGTCTCCCCGACCTGGATTGTACCGAATGGACCCGGAGTATTTCCGATAATACTCACGGCAACGAATTCAGCAGGCTCTACCTCTTTTACAAAACAAATTCTGGTAAAGGATCTTACACAACGTTCGGAACCGACCCCATTGATCTATTATCCCTTCAACGGCGATACGAAGAACCATGCTCAGAATGCTTTTAATGGAGTGTCGGTGAATGCTGTACCTACTACAGGTGCTAACAATATTGCCAATGGAGCCTATGAGTTCCCCTCAAACGCCTCCTATATCGATACTAAGAATGACGACGCCCTTAATTTCCAGGATAAAATAGCTATCTCTTTTTGGGTAAGGCCCGATGCATTTCCCCCGTACGAACAGTTTATCATATCCCATGGCAGTTGGGAAGAGCGTTACAAAATATCCATTATCCAGGGCCAAACAGTGCGGTGGACCGTTAGAACGAATGTAGCTACCGTGGATCTGGATGCCGATACCACCCTTCAAATCGGCAAATATGACCACTACATTGCCATTTATACGGGTTACTCCATGGAATTATACCGGAATGGACACCTTTCTTCCTTTAAACCTCATTCAGGACTGATTCAACAGACTTTCAAAAACCTGACCATTGCCCGTAAAGACGACTTAACAACAGATTATAATCTTGTGGGAGCAGTCGATGAGGTCCGGATATATGATGATGACCTTTCCCAACAGCTACTGCAACTTTTACCAACGACTTTTAAATTGTATGCTACAAAATCCGATTCCATTTCAGCTACAACCTTTAAAGTCTATCCGAATCCCTTTATGGGTCAATTATCGTTTAACGTGCCTTCCGGTGAAACTGTGTTGCGTAAGGATGTCTTTGACTTGCTCGGTAAACAGGTGTTTCTGTCCACTGATCCCTCATCGAACGTACAGTTAACCATTCCGAATGGATTTTATATCTTTAGAATAACGACTGTCAGTGGAAAAACCTACAAGGCCAAGATCATTAAGAAGAATTGAATATAAGCCACATAGAAACACATAGCAAGAACACATAGAAACACATAATTTAATATTAAGAATGAATAGGAATCATAGTTTAAATTTGGAAGTCAACTTTTTTGTGCAATTTTACCAAAACTTTCTATATAATCAGATGTCATCGATATGACAAAACATGATTAAATATCATAAATTTAACTATATAGAACTGTGTGAATATTAACTATGTGGTGCTATGTGTCCAGATTTATTTTTTCAGTATTTTACAACAAATGCTCCAGATCATGAAACCAATCAAGTATACCGTTGTTCTTCTGTTTATCGCCCTTTCTTCCATTCTTCAGGCAGGTGAACTGAATTTAAAACTCAGGGGTGATTCATCCTCCGGCTTTTATGTCG
>CAIYOZ010000043.1 GCA_903927945.1 uncultured Bacteroidales bacterium
ATGGATTATATATGGATTATCATAAAACTGGAATAAGAGTAAATGTGAACGACATATACGGGAAAGGTGCTTGTTAATATAAGAGATTTATTACGTTCAGGCTTATTGAATAGAAATTGGGAAAGTGCAATACTATAAAAGAGATAATCATTAGTTAAACGATCGCAAATAAACGGTTAAAGACTTAAGCTTCATTACACTTAGTAAAGGAAGGAGAATTGATAAACATCGCAATTATCAAGATTTACGGACAGGACTGTTCAACGAAATGTTGGTTTTAACATCCATTTTATCAATTTATGTATTTCTAAAAATTAGTGCTTTAAAACATTGACAGAAAAATAGTCGTACTTTTGCAGGATCAACATCAAAAAAGAACAATATGAAACGCATTATCAATACCCCCCATGCCCCGGCTGCCATTGGACCGTACAGCCAGGCAATAGAAGTAAACGGCACATTATACATTTCGGGACAGATTCCCATCAATCCGGTGATAGGAAAAATCGAAGCCACCGGAATCACTGCTCAGACGGAACAGGTATTTCAGAATATCAGTGCGATTTTAACCGAGGCTGGATACGGTTTTGCCGATGTGGTGAAATCGACTGTATTCATGGCTGACATTGCTGATTTTACGGCTATGAATGAAGTATATAAGAAATTTTATCAGACGGAATGCCCGGCCCGTTCGGCATTTGCGGTGAAGGCATTACCCCTGGGTTCGCTGGTGGAGATAGAAACAATTGCGGCTAAATAAGTTAAAAACAAAAACCCCAAAGAGTACGAAGTACCTTTGGGAGTTTTGTTGAACAATTCAGTATTTATTATTCATTTGGAAACTCTTTCGGGTACTTCGTACTCCGAAAGGTTATCCGAGAGGGGTTTATCGCATGCCACGCAACAGTTCACCTATCTCCATGCGCTTTTTACCGGGAGCCTGCACCTGTTTTAGGTGAATGAAACCATCGATCAGTGCAACTTTCGCCACCTTTTTATGGTCGGTGACGACGGTGCCAATGATGAGGTCATGAATGGCAGGTTCTTTTTCGGTTTCAAATACTTTCAGGGTTGTTTTACCCGTTTGTCCCGGGAATTGCAGCTCCACCCAGGCAGCCGGATAAGGCGATAACCCCCGTACAAAATTATGTACGCGCTCAACAGGCCAAGTTAGATGAATTTCACAGGTATCCTTGAAGATTTTAGGAGCCGGTTTTAATTTAAGGTCCGGATTCATAAATTGTGACTGGTCTATTCCTTCTATTTTGTCCTGCACCAATAAATCCACAGTTCTTTTCACTAACCCTGCCCCCAATACCATCAGGCGGTCGTGCACAGTTCCGGCATTATCTGACTCATCGATTAACAGTTTTTCCTGCAGGATAATCTTGCCGGTATCAATTTCATGAGTCAGGAAGAAAGTAGTGGCACCTGTTACTGTTTCTCCGTTGATGATAGCCCAATTGATGGGTGCTGCCCCACGATACTGAGGTAACAGGGAGGCATGCAGGTTAAAAGTACCATAGGTTGGCATGTTCCAGACCACTTCGGGCAACATACGAAAAGCCACCACGATTTGCAAGTCGGCTTGCAGGCTTTTCAACTCGGATAAAAAGGTTTCATCCTTGAGTTTTTCGGGTTGCAACAAGGGTAAGTTGTGCTCCAGGGCGTATTGCTTTACGGCAGAAAATTGCAACTTATTGCCCCTGCCGGCAGGCTTATCAGGCATAGTCACTACACCCACCACCTCGTATTTATTTTCAACCAATGATTTAAGGCTCTCCACCGCAAATTCCGGTGTACCCATAAAGACAATTTTCATTTACTATTTACTATTTACAATTTACCATTTAAATCACATCAACTATTTCATTTACCATTTTAAATAATAAACTTAATTAACTTAGTCAACTATTTAACTTAATCAACCAATTAACCAATCACTAATTGCGTTTATCAACTCCCCACATTAATTTATTTTTCAGGGTATCGAAAAAAGTATGGTTCAATTGTTTAACGATCTTCACAGTATAATCAGCCTTGCTGATCCGTAATTTTGTTTTATAATTCAATATCTTGGATCGTCCATCTAGTGCAACCAGGAAATTCTGGCTTCGGCTGTGTACATCAAGTTCGATTACCCAGGTGTCAGGCACGATTAACGGGCGGACATTCAAGCTGTGGGAGGCCACCGGGGAAAGGATGATATTCTGTGCCTGGGGAACCACTAAGGGGCCACCCACACTCATGGAATAGGCGGTAGAACCTGTAGGAGTGGATACGATCAACCCATCAGCCTGATAGGTATGTACCAGCTCGCCGTTGACACTGGCATTTATGCTCATCATGGATGAACTGTCCTGTTTGAGAATTGAAACTTCATTCAGGGCGTATGGATATTCAAAGGCCGTATTGTCGGAGGCTTCTACGTAAAGCAATGTTCTTTCTTCAACGGTGAATTGACTGGCCAGGATGGCATCCAAAGCAGGAATCAGGTCTTCATTGGAAACATCGGCCAAAAACCCCAGACGACCGGTATTGATTCCTAAAATAGGGATTTGTTTACGGCCAATACGGGCAGCTGTATGTAAAAATGTACCATCGCCGCCAATACTCAAGGCAAGTTCTGCTTCAAAATTATCATCCTGTATTACTTGCGTGTGACCCAGGTTTAACTTGGCATGATTGCACACAAACTCATAAAGAATTTTGTCGAGTAAAATAGTGACCTCTTTTTCTTTGAAATATTCAAACAACACCTGAAGGTGCGAAAGAATCACCGGTCTGAATATATTCCCAAAAATAGCAATCCTCATGATGTTAACAATTTTAATATTATTTCTAACTGATAATTGAAAAAGTCACACTGAAAACAATGATTCTGATGACCTAAAAGTTTAAAAATGATTGAAAGATAAATTAGGGCTGACAACCTTCAGTTTTTTTAGCTATTTTTGTAGCAAAATAGTTTTCTACAGAATACTTTGCAAAGGAACTAAATGAAAATGAAACCCGCAAATAAATAAGTTAATTGGTTGATTGGTTGATTGGTTGATTGGTTAATTGGTTGATTGGATAATTGGTTGATTGGTTACTAAGTTAGTGATTTAATGGGTTAATGGTAATCATATTACTTATTCAACTTGTTCAACCCAATCAATAACGTAATCAACTTAGTCAACTTAATCAACTTTCAACTTAATCAACCAATCAACTTAATAACTTAATAACCTAATAACAATAAACCAAACAACCAAACCAGAATGACTCAGCTAAGCGTTAATATTAACAAGATTGCCACCATACGGAATGCCCGTGGGGGAAACACACCCAATGTATGTCAGGTAGCACTCGATTGCGAACGTTTTGGTGCGCAAGGAATCACCGTACATCCCCGTCCGGATGAACGGCACATACGGGTAACCGATGTCTGGGAATTAAAATCGATCCTTAAAACTGAATTTAATATTGAAGGTTATCCTGCACCGGCTTTTATCAACCTGGTAAAATCAGTGAAACCTCATCAGGTCACTTTAGTGCCAGATCCACCGGAAGCATTGACCTCAAGTGCCGGATGGGATACAGTGACCCACCTGGAATTTTTAAAAGAAGTCGTTGCCGATTTTCAGGCAGAAGGTATCAGGGTATCTGTTTTTGTGGATACAAACTTAAAGAACATAGAATATGCAGCACTTACAGGCACCGACCGGGTTGAATTATATACCGAACCATACGCAACCAATTACCCCATAGATCGTGAAAAAGCGGTTGCTCCTTTTGTGGAAGCGGCCAAATTGGCAAAGAACCTTGGATTAGGACTCAATGCCGGACATGATTTAAGCCTCGAGAACCTGGCTTATTTTCATACGATGATCCCATGGATTGAAGAAGTATCTATTGGACATGCGTTGATTTCGGATGCAATCTATTTTGGACTCGATGACACAATAAAACGTTATAAAAAACAGTTAGAATAGGTGTATCCGTTAATAACGGTTTATTATTTTAGATTTTCAATACTAAAGGATCAACCTATTAAGTTGAAGGAATAAATTAATGTACTGTTTTCCATTCATATACATATTCAAAAATTATTATTATCCACTCTTTCCGTTTGAAAAATAAGAATTTGAAGAAATCAGAAATATACGGCCTTCTCGGCTCTACCTTATCCACCACGATATTATTATTAATGTTGTGGCTGGTCGTATTGTCAGCACCAAAATCGACTGAAGGGGAAGGTTTTTTAGTAAGCTTAGGCGATAGCGAGGATGCCGGGGGTTCCGGATATGTAGACGTACCCTCGCGGGGAGCCTCAAATAACATTTCCACCGGAACAACAGTTAAAGCAATAAAAACAGCACAACCAACCCAACCAACCCAGCCAACGGCAGCTACTAAACAAACAGTTTTCACTCAAACCGACAATTCAGTAGCGATAAACGAACAAAAGGAAAAGGAGCGTGTTAATAAGGTTCAGACCGAAATAAATAATCAACGGGTTGAAACCGAGAAACGAAAAGCCGAACAAAGCAGGAAAGAACAAATTGCAATCAATAATGCCAATGCAGTAAACGGACTATTTGGGAATAATGGCGCCACAGGTGGTAAAGGCAGTGGCAATGGCAGCGGGACAGGTACCGGAAAAGGAACAGGTTCCGGATCTGGTAATGGCACTCAAGGTAATCCGGCTGGAAAAGGTGCTTCAGGGGTAGGATCTACTTTCAGGTTAGGAGACAGAAGCTATTTTGGGAATCCACCGAAGCCAAGGTACCCGAAAGATATTGAAGGTAAAATCACCGTTCAAATCAGAGTAGATGAAAGCGGAAAAGTAACCGATGCATCTATTAGTTCACCAACGAACATCTCCGATTCTGAAATGAGAAAAGATGCCATAGCAGCAGCTGTGAAAACTCGTTTTACTGCAGGTAAGAATGTTGAGGTCGGATCGATTACCTATCTTTATAAATTAGAATAATTGGTTGAACAGTTAATTAAGTTGATTGGTTACATAACACTCAAAAAAAAACAGTACCCATGAAAGTATTTATTTTTCTTGCCGATGGTTTTGAGGAAATTGAGGCTATTGCCCCCATTGATATTTTCAGGCGAGCCGGTATAGAGGTATTCACCATTTCAATTACCAATGAAAAACCGGTACGGGGAGCACATAACATTATTGTTTCAGCTGATCAGTTGTTTCAGGAAGTTGATTTCAGTGTCAATGACCTGCTCTATCTTCCTGGCGGTATGCCGGGAACGAAGAATCTGGATGCTCACGAAGGATTAAAGAAATTAATAGTAAAACAAGCTGGAGAGAAGAAAAGAATAGCAGCTATTTGTGCCGCACCTTCTATCCTTGGAAAGCTGGGGTTATTGCAAGGAAAAGAAGCGATTTGCTTCCCTGGTTTTGAAGATCAGTTAGAGGGCGCTATACTATCCAACGATAAAATTGTACAATCAGGTTTTATCAGTACTGCCAAAGGGGCCGGAGTAGCTGTTCAATTTGCCATAAAGCTGGTGGAGGTTCTGAAGGGGAAATCAATCTCAGAGCAGATTGCATCATCCATATGCATATAAAGAATTGACAGAAATTCTAACAATAAAAAAGGAATATGTTAACCATATTCCTTTTTTATAAAACTTCGATTTAAATCTTAGTTGATGGCTGCAGTAAATTCAGCACCAGCTTTAAATTTAGCAACTTTTTTCTCAGCGATATTAATAGGTTGTTTCGTGGCAGGGTTAATACCCGGACGAGCTGAACGAACTGCTACGGAGAAAGTACCGAAACCAACTAAACTAACTTTGTCGCCTGATACAAGGGCGTCAGAAACACTTTTTACAACTGCGTCGAGAGCTTTTTTTGCATCCACTTTGCTAAGACCTGCTTCCGCAGCGATGGCATTGATTAATTCTGCTTTGTTCATAAGATTTTGTTTTTTTTTATTAGAAACTATAAACTTAGATTTTTGATATTGCAAATGTAGTAGATTGTAATTAATATACAAGCGTTTAAATTAAAAAAAATCATTTTATTTTATATCTTTTTGAAAATTATGTTAGAAAACATGTTTTTGGTGTAATTTTCATTACTTTTGCGATAAAAAATGTAGCAACAAAAGCATTATTAAGGAATTTTACAAACCGATTATTTTCATTTCAAATACTTTTATAGCGTTTAAAATTACATTTAGTTTAAAAATCATTGCCCGAACAGATAATTTCACATTTTTAATCCTCTTTCATCCGTTAAAATGAACAATTACAGACCTTCTTTTTTAAGCTCTATACCTCCAGTAGTGAAAAATCTGATTGCCATCAATATAGTATTGTGGCTAGCTTCGGTGGTAACTCCGGGTATATTCGCCAAATGGGGATTAAATGTGGACCTGACCGATATCCTGGGGTTGCACTACTGGGAATCCTCCAAATTCAATCCAGCCCAACTGATCACCTATGGATTTATGCATGCCAATTTGGGTCACATTTTCTTCAATATGTTCGCCTTGTATATGTTTGGGGGTGTGTTGGAACAATTATGGGGAACTAAACGTTTTTTATTTTATTATATCCTGACCGGAGTTGGCGCAGGACTTGTACAGGAATTATTTTGGTCGGTTGAGTATCATTCGGCAATTGCCCAGATAAATAGCGCCATATCTTCTGATGTATTCAATGCCCCTGCACTTTTGGCACAGAAGAAAGAATTCTTAAATGCCTTGATTACAATTGGTGCTTCGGGTTCTGTATTTGGTTTACTGCTGGCTTTTGGGTGGTTATTCCCGGAAGTAAGGCTGATGATGCTATTTATACCTATCCCAATCAAAGCCCGTGTTTTTGTATTTATTTATGGAGTAGCAGAATTGTTTTTAGGTGTGGCTCAATTCTCCGGTGATAATATTGCGCACTTTGCCCATCTGGGTGGTATGTTGTTTGGTGCAATCCTAATACTCTATTGGAAAAAGAAAAGAACTCTTTAAAAATGGGACTTTCATCATGAATTTTATAGATACCCTCAAACAGACTTTCAAACAAGGGAACTCCCTGATAAAGTTGATTTATATCAACTCTGGAGTATTCATTTTATTGAAAATAACCATCATTGTTCTACTGCTTTTCAATGTGTCGGGAAGTTTTTTACTGACCTATCTGGCTGTTCCAGCTGATTTGACACAGTTGATCCACAGGGTCTGGACTCCGTTGACCTACATGTTTCTGCATGAAGGATTCCTGCACATTTTCTTCAACATGTTTACCTTGTTTTGGTTCGGACGAATCTTCTTAATGTATTTTTCTGAAAAACAATTGGTTGGCTTGTATTTATTTGGAGGCTTGACAGCTGCACTGCTTTATATTATTGCCTACAATTCATTTCCCTATTATGCTTCAACCTTGCACGAAAGCTTTCTGTTAGGTGCATCAGGTTCAATCATGGCTATTATAATCTCCACTGCCATTCAGGCACCGAATATGGAACTTCAACTTCTTTTCCTGGGAAATATCAAACTAAAATACATTGCCATCTTCTTTGTGCTCACCAGTTTGTTTGGAATTACATCGACAAACGGAGGAGGCGAACTGGCTCATTTAGGGGGTGCTTTGGCAGGTTATTTATTTGTAGTATCTTTGCATCAAGGGAGAGATCTGACCCGAGGAATTAACCGTATACTCGATGCAATCACAAATTTGGCAGGACCCCGCAAGCTAAAAATAAGGTCCAATCCTCACCGTAAAAGCTCCACGATGAGTGATGCTGAATTCAATATGAATAAAGCACGAAAGATGGCTGAGATTGACAGGATTCTCGATAAGATCAAGACTTCAGGTTATGAAAGCCTTTCGGTTGATGAAAAAAAGAGACTATTTGAACAAGGGAAAAAAAACTGATTCAGAATATGGAATTATGAATCAGGAATTAAATTAAAATCATGTTTGGAAAAACAGTTGTAAAATGGATCCTGAGAGCTGCCAATATAGTTGCTGTCCTTTTTATGCTTATGACTTTGATTGGCTCGGTGTTAAGTCCTTATAAATTTGTCTACCCAGCCTACTTTGCATTGTTTTTTCCATTTACGATCTTCATAAATATCGGATTTGTAATATTTTGGATACTATCCAGAAAGTGGTTTTTCTTGGTTTCATTAATTATTCTGCTACTCTCATACTCCCAAATAGCCAACACATTTCCTGTCCATTTTAGCAAGAGGGAAAATACACAAACATACAATCCCATAAAATTGCTCACTTATAACACAAAAATGAGCGGTGAATTAAAAAAGCATACGGCTCATAGTCCAAATAAAGTGATTCAATATATATTGGATTCTGATGCTGACATTGTTTGTCTTCAGGAATTTACAGTTAGCGGAAATAATGAGTACCTGACACAGGAGGATATATTCCGGATATTTAAAAAATATCCGTATAAACATATTCAGTACAAACAAAAAATAGTAGAGAACTATAAGCTGTCTGGAATAGCTACTTTTTCAAAATATCCGATTGTACACAGGCACATCATTGATTACCCATCAAATTATAATGTTTCAATTTTCTCAGATATCAACGTACATGGCAAAATAATCCGGTTGGTGAACAATCATTTGGAATCGAATAGGTTGACAGAACATGATAAAGTTATGCCGTTAGCTTTAAAAGACAATTTTGATACGAAGAGGTTCACAGGAATCACGAAGCATTTCTCCCACAAACTTGCAATTGCCTACAAACTAAGGGCATTGCAGGCTGATGCTGTTGCCAAAGTGATAGAACAATCACCTTATCAGGTAATTGTTTGTGGTGATTTCAATGATGTACCTACTTCTTATGCTTATACCACCGTAAAAGGCAAATTGAAAGATACATTTGCCGAAATCGGGACCGGATTAGGTTGGACATTCAACGACAGGTACTACCATTTTCGTATTGACTATGTATTCTATGATCCCTATGCTTTTACTCCTCTTCAATATAAGACTGATAAAGTCAATTATTCCGATCATTATCCCGTGCTTTGCAAACTGAATATCAATGACATTTAAATATACACTACAAACTTAAAAAAAATAATTATTATGAATGTACCTGCAAATTTAAAGTACACGAAAGAGCACGAATGGATTCGTTTAGAAGACGAAATAGCTTTTGTTGGAATTACCGATTATGCTCAGAGCGAGTTAGGTGAAATCGTTTTCGTTGAAGTGGAAACCGTAGGCGAATCATTGAACGAAGGAGATGTCTTTGGAACAGTAGAAGCGGTTAAAACTGTTTCTGACCTCTATTTGCCGGTCGATGGTGAGATTTTGGAATTCAACGAAGCTCTTGAATCAAATCCGGAAATGGTAAACGAAGATCCTTATGGAAACGGTTGGATGGTGAAAGTTGGAATCTCTGATTTATCACAGTTTGACAATCTGCTTTCAGCAAAAGAATATGAAGCCTTGATTGGTGCCTGAGTCTTGAGTTCAGGACAAATAAACCTCAACTAATCAAATTAATTCTTCACCAAATTATGAAACCCTACGTAAGTATTATCATGGGCAGCACATCCGACCTGCCCGTTATGGAAAAGGCAGCGGAACTTCTCAATGAGTTTGAAGTCCCTTTTGAAATAAATGCCCTTTCGGCTCATCGTACTCCTCAGGAAGTAGAATTATTTGCTTCGAATGCTCAACACAATGGAATCAAAGTTATAATTGCCGCAGCAGGAATGGCGGCTCATCTTCCAGGAGTCATAGCTTCTATGACAACAATTCCTGTAATAGGCGTGCCGATAAATGCCACTCTCGATGGGATGGATGCTTTATTGGCTATAGTGCAAATGCCTCCGGGAATACCGGTTGCAACGGTTGGTATCAATGCTTCGCTGAATGCTGCTATTTTAGCGATTCAAATGATGGCAGTGGGTGATCTGGAGTTACAAGCAAAATTGAAACTTTATAAAGAAAGCCTGAAAATAAAAATTGTGGAGGCAAACAAACAATTATCACTCGTAAAATACAAGTTTAAAACGAATTAAAACATGATTTCTATCCCCTAAAGTATTGAGAATATACTTTAGGGGATATCATTAATTTATAATATCATGAAAAGCACACTTTTCTTAGTTTTGATTCTTGCCGGGATGACTTCCTGCAACCAGCACAATAAATTCAGTATTAGTGGATCGATAAAAGATGCCCGAGGGGAAATGCTTTATTTCGAACATAGTGGTTTAATGAAAACTACTGTACTCGACTCCGTGAGATTAAGGCCAAACGGCTCATATAGATTTAAATCCAAGCGACCACTTTATCCTGATTTTTATCGGCTACGATTAAATGATAAAATAATAACTTTTGCTGTTGATTCATGTGAAGAAATAACGATAGATGCTCACCCTGCAAATTTTGCAACCAATTATACCATTACCGGTTCCCATACTTCCTCTCAAATCCAATTATTACGCAAGTCGGTAATGAATATCCAAAAGTTAGCTGATTCATTGTCAACAACTACCATGAGCGATAAAGAACGTAATGATAAAATCGCAATAATTGAAAAAGATATTGATGTGCACAAAGCAATGGCTCGCAAATTGATTCTACAAAATGCACATTCAGCTGCTGCCTATTTTGCTATTTATCAAAAAGTTAATGACACCTATTTATTCTCTCCGTATGTCAGTGGAGACAGACCTTATTGTGCGGCAGTTGCTACAGCTTATAATGCTTACATGCCCGAATACGAAAGGAGCAAAAACCTGTATGCCCTGGTGATGGATGCCATCAGAACAGACCGGAAAGCAAAGGAAAATCAAACATGGAATGAGATATTGGCTACCAGGGGATTGGGTTATATCGATATCATTTTACCGGATAAGCACAATATACAACGTAAACTGTCTGACTTAGTCGGGAAAGTAATATTAATCGATTTTTCAGCATTCGAAATGAAAGAAAGTGTTGTAAATACTTTCTCATTGCGTGAATTGTATAACAAATACCACAGTCGTGGTTTTGAGATCTATCAGGTTTCACTCGATCAGAACAAGCAACTCTGGCAGCATTCCATTGAAAACATCCCCTGGGTAAGTGTACGGGATATAAACGGTCCGAATACAAAATATGCCGAATCTTATAATGTTACAACCCTACCTACAAACTTCTTAATGGATAAAAAGGGAAACATCCTAGCCAGAAGCCTTGCTTTCGAAGAGTTAAAAAAAACAATTGAAAGGAATTTATAAGTATCTTTTCAATTCTAGTGAATCGTATACTTTGTTAATTTTTCAGATTACGTATAATGAATATTGTCAAAGAACTTGCTTTGTCATTAGGTTTTGATGCTTGTGGAATAGCAAAGGCTGAAGCCTTAACAGAGGATGCCAGCTATTTGCGTCACTGGCTTGCGGAAGGAAATCAAGGTGATATGCATTATCTGGAGCGCAACTTTGAAAAACGTGTCGATCCACGCATTCTTGTACCGGGTTGCAAATCGGTGGTGGTTGTTTTATTAAATTACTTTCCACCGGAGCATCAGAACCCGCTAGCTCCCAAAATCGCCAAATATGCTTACTCAGCTGTTGATTATCATTCGGTACTGAAAACCAAATTGATGGAACTGGAGCATAAGATTTGTGAAACCTACGGTGCCGAAAGTATAAATAACAATGTTCAACATTCCTTTGTTGATTCAGCACCTGTACTCGAACGCCGTTGGGCTGAACGTGCAGGATTAGGATGGATAGGCAAACACACCCAATTAATCCATCCAGGAATCGGTTCTTACGCTTTTATCGGCGTTTTAATGTTATCTATCGAATTGCCATATGACGCGCCTGCAGCGGGTCGCTGTGGCTCGTGTATCCGATGTATCGATGCCTGCCCTACCCATGCATTAAAAAACGGATCAATGGATGCGCGCCGATGCATCTCATACCTCACCATTGAGAGCAAGAATGGGATACCAACGGAATTCCAATCAGATTTATCGGGAAACGTTTTAGGTTGTGACATTTGCGCTGATGTCTGCCCCTGGAACATCAAATTAGCAACACCACATGACCATGAAAATCTTTCACCATGGAGAAATGATGATATTAAGAATATTGACAATTCAATGTTAGATTGGGATTTTGAAAAATGGCAACATTTGACGAAAGATGAATTTAACAGGATATTCGCTTACTCTGCTATTAAAAGGGCTGGGTTTGAAAAAATGAAACAAAATATAGAGATTATTGAGAAGAAAAATCTTCATTGAATATTTCACTTCTCACGAGGATCAATTCTATCATGGTTAACTCCGGATTCACTATGTCATAAACAAATAAAATGCTGCCCAATTGAATTGAACAGCATTTTATTTTATATCAATATATTCACTCGTATTACATGATTACTTTTACGACTCGGTTCCCAACTTTAACTAACAACACACCCCTGGCTTTCAATGGTATCCTGTTCAGCCCCTCGACAGTCAATGTTTCAAGTAGTTTTTGACCGATGGAATTATATATTTCCAGCATTTCACCTTCATTAGTATTGATAAGTATATTGCCATTTTCGACTGTAACCACCAAAGAGTTAACTGGAGATAATATTCCGGTTGCAACAGATGTATTGCCTGTCAATGTCCTTGCAACCGTCATAGCACCTGAACTTGACAGTATTAATGTAGCCGAATTTGAACCTACACTCACCGGGGCATAAGTTATCGTTACGTTTGTATTCGGAATTGTTCCTGCATTTTCAGATATAGTATATTGCGAAAGAGAAAATAATCCTGCATCGGTCCCTATGATAGAAAGCCCAAGATTAACATTTAAATTGACTCCACTGATATTTAAAGTTTGTGTTACAGGAACTCCTTGAACTGTATTTAATACAGGATTGGTTATATCCACAAGTGTAATAGTAGGAGGTGTTATTACAGCAACATTGCGAGTTGCTGTATTTCTCAACGTTTCAAAAGGTAACTTCAATTGACAATTAGCATTAAATGTCACTGCTGCAAGCAACATTGCAATTAAAGTAAATGTAAAATAAGTTTTATTTCTCATTTTTCGGTCTATATGAAGTTATTGAATACTAATTTACACCTATAGTTTTCATATTCCATGCAAATATAACAGAGTTTTCCATATAGTGTTTAAATTATTGTATAATAATTTTAATATGCCCAACTTTATTTAATGGGTAAGATTGAATTTCGAACACAAGCAATATTTGTTAATAAATACAGGAGTAAATTTCAAGTATATTCAAACGAATAAATCTAACGAATTCATTTAGTAATTTTTAGAAGTTATATCATGATATGAATTGCACGTAAGGATCAATATTTAATTCGTTAGTATACCTTAGAATAAAAATAAAGAGTTACTTTTGCATGCTTTTTTGATCAAATTATTTCGATCTAACTTACTTAGATGAATAATTTGCATTCCAACTAACTCAATTACATTTTTATCCAACTTATAAATAGCAAAAAATGAAAAACAAATATAAAGACCTTATTGAGCAAAGTTTTGAATTCCCAAACGAAGAATTCAATATCGTGGAAAACGAATTGGAATGGTGCGGCGTACCACTTATGGATATCATTAAACAATATGGAACACCATTAAGAATATCATATTTGCCGAAAATTGCAGAGAATATTCACAAAGCCCGTCGTATGTTCAATGTTGCAATGGCTAAAGTAGATTATGAAGGTGATTACAATTATTGTTATTGTACTAAAAGTTCTCATTTCTCATTTGTAATGGAAGAAGTTCTCAAGCATGGTGTCCATATTGAGACATCTTCAGCATTCGACATCAATATAATGGAGTCATTATATGAACAAAAATTACTCAAGCTAGATACTTTCATTATATGTAATGGATTTAAACGTCCTCAATATGTTGAAAACATTCAAAATTTAATGCGTCAGGGATTCTCGAATGTGATACCTATACTTGATAATAAGTTTGAATTAGACTTGTTTCTAAAAGATTTTGATATTAAATTCAAGGTTGGAATTCGCATTGCAGCTGAGGAAGAACCCAAGTTTGACTTCTATACTTCGCGTTTAGGTGTCAGGTATAACGATATTATTCCTTATTATTCGAAGCATATTGCCAATAACCCCCAGGTGGAGCTTAAGATGTTGCACTTCTTTATTAATACAGGGGTAAAAGATACTGCATACTATTGGAATGAATTGAATAAGGCTGTTAACCTGTATTGTGAACTGAAAAAGAAATGCCCGCAGCTTGACAGTTTAAATATTGGTGGTGGTTTTCCTATTCAGACACATTTGGATATGGTTTATGATTATGAATACATGGCTGAAGAAATTGTAGCACAGATTAAAACGATCTGCACTCAAAACGGGGTACCGGAACCACATATTTTTACAGAATTCGGTTCTTATACTGTAGGTGAAAGTGGTGCAATGCTTTATTCCATTGTGAATCAAAAAAAACAAAATGACCGGGAACTCTGGAATATGATTGACAGCTCGTTCATGACGACTCTTCCTGATACCTGGGCCATTAATCAACGGTATGTTTTTCTTGCAATAAACAATTGGGATTCGGAGTATGAGCGTGTCAACTTAGGTGGCTTAACCTGTGACAGTGAAGATTTTTACAACGCCGAGGTTCATTCAAATGCTGTTTTTCTTCCTAAAATGCATGATGATTGCGATCAGTATATAGGGTTCTTTCATACTGGAGCCTATCAGGAATCACTGAGTGGCTTTGGTGGCATTCAACATTGTTTAATACCGGCCCCGAAACTTGTTATTATAGATCAGGATGAAGATGGAGAATATTTTACCAAATTATTTGCAAAAGAACAAAGTTATAAATCTATGCTAAAAATACTTGGATATTAATTTAATTCAATTTGTTGTTAAGGATAAAAAAAATGCTCTGAAAATTAATTCAGAGCATTTTTTTATTCCCCTTCTTCTAAAAAAGTGGGGTAAATACTAAGCTTATTAATAAGCGGGTTTGCGTACATTTCCAGGATTTTCATTCTCAAAAATGATATATCTTTGTTTTCAATGTCTATTTTCGAAATCTGTAATACTAAATATTTCTCGAATTCGTTTTTTTCAATATCAGTATAATCACTCGTAAAATTATTGCCAGCTTTAAGTATATCAAAGGCAATTTTGTTGACATTAAAAATATTATAATTCATATGAATCCGTCTGTCAATCAATTCGGTCACTAAAGTTATCTGTTCGTTTCTACTGGAAGTTTCCTCAGCGATCTTTTTCAATTCATTATTGATAGAGCCCGTAATTTCATACACAACTTTACCCTTATAGCCCATCACTCCCGTCTCCATATTAAGTAAATCATCCTGAGCATTCTTTTTAAAACAAGAATTATCACGACGGAGTTGCATTTCCCAAGCTTTCAAATAATCACAAGGATCATATTCATAAGATATACTTAGCGGGCATATATTTAATTTTGTGAGATTTTCAATAAATGAACCTGAACCATACATATTGAACATTTTCAATAGACTTTCCTGCGTACGGTCATTTGAATCCTTAGCCCGGCCTTCGCGTTGTGCTATCCAGATGGACTGGTTTTCTTCAAGGGTCATAGCTATGTAAGCAGATAATCGTTTTGAACTTTCCAATATTTGCCTTGCACCTAAGCCTCTCTTTACAATGAAACTTTTATTGACACGTACCAAATCTTCAATCCATGGTGATATTAATAAATTATCACCAATGGCTATCTGCACGGTATCCATGTTTTTTTCAATAAATTTACCACACAAAAAAGCTGAATCGAGTATTATATCCCGGTGGTTCGAAATATATAAATATGATTTTGAGATATCAATTTTTTCGAGACCATTCAGTGTTATTCCTTTCGTCTTATTAGCTTCCAAATATTGTAAAAATGGATATACCATCTCTTTTTGAAAAGCGTAACTGGTTTTATAGGACATTATCCGCTGTTTAATGACATCCTTAGGCAGTAACGGATAAATAGTGCTCAGCACCTTCATAAATTGCTTTTCGTTACTCAGACGTTCTAATACCTGATGTATTTCTTCGTTTTGATAACAACGTATTTCTTCAAAATCAAATTCCATATTTTATTTAAATTAGAAAGAATGAATATTTTTATCTGTCAATCTCTTCACCTATTTTTTGACTTGATCAAATAAAAAACTTAGATATATAAAAACAACAGGTGCAGCTAAAAGCATGCTGTCAAATCTATCAAGCAAACCCCCATGACCCGGAATCACATTACCTGAGTCCTTTACGTCCATCGTGCGTTTTATGAGTGATTCCATTAAATCTCCAAAAGTTCCGAAAACTACAATTACTTCCGAGAAAATAAACCATTTTATCAAGCTTATTTCAGGGATTAATATCGAAAAAACATATCCTGAAAGTAACGCTGCTATAGCACCACCAATAAATCCTTCCCATGATTTTTTCGGTGATATGCGTTCAAATAACCGATGTTTGCCAAAAGTTACCCCAATGAGATATGCACCGGTATCATTCACCCAAATTGTTACAAATACTGATAATAATAAAAGCGGTTTCCAATTATCAATAAAAAGAATGTAATTTAACAACGAAAATGGCAGTGCAATAAATATTTGACCAAGTATAAAATACGCCCAATTATTAATTGGATTATCTTTTTGACGGTATAACTCAGAAATTAATACCAGCACAATGTATAATCCATAAATAGAATAAACAGGATAACGCCAAAAACCTGATGCATATAAAAAGGAGCAAATGAATAATAAAACTCCACCGGTTAAGCCAATCCAAGGATTTATTGTGATATCAGGTTGTTTGTTTGTCAACTTATGAAATTCATATACTGCCCAACCACATATCATTGCAAAAAAAGGGGCAAAAGTAAATCGACTGAGTAATATGGAACCTACAATGAGCAGAACAAATAAAAAACCGCTAATAGTTCGTTTCACAAAGTTATTCATAAGTATTCTAAAGTATTAAAATCTAAGATTGAAATAATTAATAATATCAATTGGTTTTAAGCAGCTTCATGAGTTCATCGAGTTTCGGTGATAAAATTATCTCAGTTCTTCGATTACTGGCTCTTCCTTCTGGAGTAGAGTTTGAGGCGCGTGGTGAGAACTCACCTTTACCTGATGCTGTAAGCCTGGGGGGAGCAATTTGATACTCATCCGTCAAAATCCGAACAATAGAAATTGATCTTGCGGCACTTAAATCCCAATTATCATGGTACTGCGCTGTCTTAATGGGTATATTATCAGTGTGACCTTCCACCAGTATGTCAATGTCATTATTCTTGTTAAGAACATCCGCCAACACCTTAATCGCCTCATTTCCTTTGATTTCTATTGCTGCACTCCCTGACTTGAACAATAATTTATCAGACATAGAAACATACACTTTGCCATTTTTAATTTCAACCGACAGTTCATCCGATTTGAAACCCAACAATGCATCCCGTAGTATCTTGTTCAATCTTCCGGTTATGGAGTCCTGATGAGCTACAACTTTTCTTAGATCATTTAATGCATTTTCTCTATCTAACAGCTGTTTTTCTTTTGCCATTAATTCATCTGATTTTAATTTCAACTCATCCGATTTTTCTTTCAAGGCCGCACTATAGTGTTCTGATTGTGACAATTTGTCATTAGTCAGATTATCGTATCTTTTCCCCAGCATTTTAATATCCTTGTATAATGCAAC
>CAIYOZ010000044.1 GCA_903927945.1 uncultured Bacteroidales bacterium
ATGCGATGATACGGCGGATGTGGTCAGGAAACGGATAGAGGTGTATAAGCACCAAACGTATCCGCTGCTGGATTATTACCGCAAACAAGGTAAGTTGAAAACGATAAACGGCATGGGCACGATAGAGGAGGTGTTTGAGGAGATAGAGGAGGTTATAGATAGCTATTTAGGTGTTTAGGTGTTTAGCTATTTAGCTGTTTAACTATTTAGCTTTTTAGCTTTTTAGGAGTTAAGGGGTTTAGGTAAGAGGTAAGAGGTAAGAGGTAAGAGGTAAGAGGTAAGAGGTAAGAGGTAAGAGGTAAGGAATAAGAAGGACGATACATCAAGACTTAAGGCGTGTTGCCCGTATTATTTTCCATTAATTGTTGATGACGTTCGGCTAACACTTCGTTGGTGGAATCGGGATAATCGACTAAGATTCGTTCCAGTTCTTCTATCCGGTATCCATTGACAAAAGAACAGAAATTCTGATTGTATTTTTGATTGATGATAAAAGAGATATACGAACGGTTAGAACCCCACGGGTCACAATATTCATGATGTAAAGCTCATGCTGAAATAACGTTAAAATGCGAACAACTGTCAAAAAGTTTATCATTTGGCGAATTTATTTACCTTTTGGACAGTTTTATTTACTTATTGATCGTAATGCTTTACCTATTGGACAGGAGAAAGAATTTAAGATGGTTAATTTTGCATGTGGAAATATGAAAAATAAAAACATGTGCGCAAAAAACAATTAATAAATAATAATAAGAATGAAAACAATTTTACAAAAACAGACTTTAAAGCTGCTAAAGATTCAAAATCTTTCATCTAAGAGTACACATAAAGTTCTCTTAATGTTTTTGCTAACCTCCATGAGCAGCACTTTTTTTGCTCAGAATTACATGTACACCTTTACTGGTTCGGGAGCACAAACCACAGTGGATCAGGTCATAGTGGAGAACCTTACAAAAGGAACTTCTAAAACAATTTCGGGGAGTTCTACTTTATATCTGAACCCAACGGCATTAACCCCTGTAGCGACAAAACTTGAGGATATTCAAAATAGTGAGACCACAAAACTCATTGTGTATCCAAACCCTGCATTGGATGCAGCTACCCTTAGTTTTAACCTGCCTGAAACGGGCAATGTAACCATTTCAGTAAATGATTTATCCGGAAAAAACATTAGCATGTATTCCGATAATCTCGAAGCCGGTTCTTATAAATTTCAACTGCCTGAGTGCAAAACAGGTTTATACCTTGTCAGTGTAAACGGCAAAGGCTATCGGGCTACCGAAAAACTGCTTAGCATTAATCCAACTGTCGGTGAATTCAATTTCATCAAATTATTGGACAAAGTTTCAATATCGTTGTTGCAAAGTGTGACAGCAGCTCCCAAGAAAACAAAAGAGCAAGTGCAAGCAAACGAAGGGTTAGCGTATAACACAGGAGATATACTCAAACTAACCGGGGTTAGTGGACGTTGCAAAACCATTATTATAGATAATGCCCCTAGACGCAATAATTCTGACTGGACAAAACATATTAATTTTACGTTCATTAATTGTATTGATGGTAGCGATAATGCGTATGCAGTAGTGAAAGTAGGTCAACAATATTGGATGGCAGAAAACTTAAAGACTACAAACCTGAATGATGGAACAACAGCACTGACAAAAATAAATACCCAAACAGGTTGGAATACGCTAACTAAAGAAAGTGATGCGTATTGCTATTATGGTGATTTAATTTCTAACGGAACTATTTATGGTGGATTATATACGCAACATGCTGCCAATACTTGTTTAGCACCCACAAATGGTTGGAGACTTCCAACTCAGAGTGAATTAGCTAAAATGATTAGTTATATTGATGGAAAAACAACCGCAGGACTTAAGCTTAAAGAAAAAGGAACCGGACATTGGACTACAAATGCAGGAGCTACAAATGAAACCGGATTCAGCGCACTGCCGGGTGGATACAGATCAAGTGCAGGCTTCGATGGAATAAATACTAAATCGGCCTATTGGACAGCTCCTACATCCACTACTGATACTAAATCAGCCTACGGACTTTTGGACAATACAGAGTCGCTCAGTATTTATAAAAACCTATTAAAACAAAGTTGCTTATCTGTGCGCTATGTGTATGATGTTGCAGATTCGCGCATAACGGCAATGAAAAATATGTTTGGATCAATAGGTAGTCCAGTTACCAAAGTATTACCCCCTTTATCTCAAATAAAGATTGTCATGTCGAATGACAAAGAGCTTTTCTTTGCAGGTAGATCAACAGCAACCTCGGCCATTCCCCAATTAAGACTTTTAGATAACCCGTCGTCAGCTACTGCTCCACTAATACCTAGTTATACTACAGCCGTAACAGGCGTACAATGGTGGGAAAACTTCAAAAAAGCCTGCCCCCAACTAAATGAAAATGCCCGCGAAAATACAGTATTGGCTGTATGGAATGAAGCACAAGTATGTTCAAAGGATCCAAATTACCAAAATATCTGGGGTCAAAAACAAGTCACTTTACATATCATTGGAGATACTGCACAACACTTTGCAAACAAATCAATTCTTTTACCTGAAAGTTTTACAATGCCTGACGCTAGTGGTGGAACAGCCTATAATAATTGGCCACGACTAACTTACTCCTGTATCGTAGATGCTATGCAATGGGAAATGACTGTAAAGGCAGGTGATATTAACGGTGATGGCGTGCAAGATATCTTTGTGGCTGTACATGACATGTTAAGAGTTTACGATGGGGTTACTTATAAGTTAATTGACGAACTCAGTTTTCAATCAGACCATAATCTTACTCCTGAAAAAGCTTTTTGCTTAAGAGTGGAGGTGGCTGATATTGACAAAAACGGTACAAACGATATATTAGTGCTCACCTCCTCGAACATGAGTTCAAATCCTCCAAAACTTCATGTTTTTTTGAATGGTAAATTAAACCCCACTAATCTGGCAGATCATATAGTAACCAGTCTAACTTCTACTGTTTCTACTCAAGTAATTAAAACAGCATCTTTCGCTGTTGGTGATATAACAGGGGATGATAAAGATGAAATTGTCTTTCACGTGACTAATAATGATGGTGGACAGTTTGTAACTTATTTTAATTATGATGCTACTACTGCTACTAAATTCACTGCATTAAAATCATTATGTCCCGTTGACGTGAATACCATGTGGATGGGAGGTGTGATACTTGCAAAACTAAAAGGGCCTTTATATCCGAATTATATTGTAACCAGCAACTATATTGTAGGAGTTGATCTAACTACCGGAGCTCTTGGATATCCATTTGGGAATACATCCTATATTGCTGGTGGAGGTCTTAACTACCAAGTTCTTGGAGACCAAATGGTAGCAGGTAATTTTGATAAAGATCCATCCGGAAAAGACAAAGTATATTACATTCATACAGCGTTTACTAAAAACTACGCAATGGATAATACTTCATACTTAAACTGTATGTATATTAATGATAATGGAACTATTGGTCAGATTGATAGTAAGCCTTATTACAGCAATGGGACCAACGATTTTCTTGATAATTATTATCCTGTAATTACAGGTGTAAACACAAAACATGCCGGCAGGATTTTGAATTTCACACATTATGAGTATTTATCGACAAATCCTGTTGTTAATGCGGTATTGGCTGTTGCTCCTTACTATCCAAATTATTATACAGGAACAAATAGTCCTTCAACATCGTGGGGACAAGGGAATTCATCGAGCAATATTACCGAAACAAGTATGACTCACTCCTCATCACTCATCGTGGGATTTGAGCATGATTTCGAAATTCCATTAACAGGCGTGAAAGTAGGTGGTATTAACTTTACTGCCACTGTTTCGAGCAACTTCTCAACTGGATTTTCAAGCGAAATCAAGAAAAGTACATCAACAACCTACTCCACTAATACTGAAGATGGTGTTATTGTTACTACAACTCCATATGATGCTTACTTTTACAAGGTGTTAAAAAGTGAAAATTCAGCAGAAGTTGGAAGTGAAATCATGTTAGGCTTTCCAAGAACTCCTGTTACTACTAACCTGACATTAGATAGTTATAATGAGGCAGTAGAAGGGTCTAATGTGCCGATGATTGACAAATCTGTGTTAAGTCATACCATTGGCCAACCCAATACATATCCTGGTCCTAACACTAGTTTGTCAAATGTGACAGGCACTGATAAATTAGAGTATAAATCTGACTTTGTATCAGTAGGTAACAACGGGGGTGTAGATAAATCAATTGGCACAGAGGTAACAAATTCAAAAACCACCGGTTTTGAACAAAGCTATCAAGCGGAATTAGTTGTTACTGCAGGAGATTTTAAAATGGGTGAAAGTTATGGCTATGGCTCTAGTAATAATCAAACAACCTCTGTAGGCAGTAGTTCGACCGTTGATGGATATGTACCCGGAGTAAGTCAAGTTGCACCAGCAGAGTGTCCAAAATTTCAATGGGCATTGGCTTGGTATAATTATATAAAATCGAACCAGAAGTTTCAGGTTGTGACATATATCGTGCAATAAATTGAAAAGCGACGACTCAAAAAACAATGAAGATACTATTCAGCAGAAAGTAGTGAAAAAAATAATAGATTGAAACAATGAAAAGGGAATACTCGAAATGGGTATTTCCTTTTCATTGATTTAATAGGATTATTAGGTTCTAAGATTTTACAAAAGGGGAAAATAAACTCAGGAACTTACCATTGAAGATTACTATATTTAAATTGACTCTCGAAAGAAGCATAAACCACGCTAAATACAAGCGCGGATTGCTGTGTTTTTTCGAATACCCCGCCATGTTGATTGACTATAGCAGGGTAAGAAATACAGGAGATATGAGCAGTATGGATCGTAACATAACTTATTGCTAGTTCGGTGGGTTATACTGGTTTTAATTCACTTACAAGAATTTGTTTTTTCCATTCGGATATCGACAAGCCTGTTTTGACCAAAATAGCTCGTCTCATTGATTTTACAGACCCAAAGCCGGCTTTTTGAGCAAGAATTTCGTTGACTTCTTGAAAGTCCTGATTTATAATCCGTTCTAATTCATTTATACGATAGCCATTTACAAATGCACAGAAGTTTTGATTGTACTTCTGATTAATCAACGATGACATCTTGGTTCGATTAGTTCCTATGACTTGCACAACATCCATTATAGTAAGATCACTCTTGAGATATAGTTTATTATTTCCGAACTCAATCAATATTAAACGCAAAATATTTATCTGATCGGCATTTAATTCAGATCCAAAAGCTTGCTCATCAGTGCTATCCATTTCCACTTCAAAAGTAGGATTAATTGCTTTGAGTCTATAGCCCATATAACCAACCATATAAAGATCAACGGAAAATAAAATGGGTAATATAACAAATAATGCTATTTCATTTCCATTAAAAAACGTACCGGGAATAATAATTAATAAACAATTAAATATCAAAAGATAATTCAACGTTCTGGCGTTTTTATATGTACCATCCTGCATATCGGAATAAAATTGCTCAGCTCTATTTTTATATTTTCGTAGCAACAAGGTGCTGCTGATAAGAAAATAAATTACCTGAAGTTTGACTAAGATTTTAATCACTTCGAGCATTATACTCAAAAACCTTATTTGAGGTAAATTCACATATGCACTTCTGTCAAATAGCCACACTCGATATTCAGCGGTTGGAGTAAACAATACACCAATTTCATATATTGAAACCACTACAAAAGGAAGGATTAGAAATCGGGAATGTGCTTTCCAGGAAAACTTTTCGTCTACGGTAAGAAGCCTGAAATAGATATGATAAAATGGATAGGCCAGGCAACCGCTGTACAAAAAAATAAAGGTGTAATAATGATAGAGATTATGCAGGGGCGCATATAAAAAAAATTTGCCTAGGGTAATTGCTACCAGAATGAGCATATATTTTGACAAAAATGATCGCGGATTGGAATGTGTGTTTTTTTTTCCATTCAGTAGGATGGCCCAAAAAACGGTAACATATACCGGTAATAAAAGCGCAATGGTTTTTAACATGATATAAAAACTAATTATTTACAAACACCTGACAGTATATTCAAGAAATCATCGTGGATTTTGAGTTATTAAACCACCAGATGCATCAATTTCGGATTGTGGCACCGGCATCAAATTGCAGGTTGCCGGTTTAAATATACCCTTTGACACAAAAGCGGTTGCTGCTTTGCCCGCACGAACTATGTCCCAGTATCGACGACCTTCCCCGCCAAATTCAAGGCGGCGTTCCAACATGATATCCTCAAACAAGGCATCTCCCTTGCTGTTTTTCTTAGCTAAATGAGCACGTTCCCTCACCTTATTCAGATAGGTGCGGGCTTCATCCTCACCCTCAACTGTAGTTGGATGCAACGTACAAGCTTCAGCATAATTCAAATAGACTTCCGGCAATCGAATTAGCCGAATGTTAGTGGGGTTATTTCTGGGCTGAAGCGAACGTTGAGCAGGTTTTAAGTAGTATTTTGCATTATAATAGCCCGTTCTGTTGCGTGCTAATTTTGCAAAGTCAATTGCCGATTCCCAAACGCGTAAGCTATCTACCGTAAGCATTGTTGCATGTTTACGGATGCTGTCACCTTCGTCCATGTAAGCCTTCGCCAGTGTAGCTTTGGGTTGATTTAAACCGAACCCATAGGTTGTGCCAAAAGGCATCATCATTAGCATATGAAAATTGCCATTATTATTCAGGGCGCCTACACTTGCCCCACCGGGAGAGTCGTATTGTGTGATTTCGAGAATGGATTCAGAACAATTTTCACCACTCAGTTTAAACACATCGGAATAGCTGGCAACTAAACTATAATCGGATTCAGCAAACACGGCTTTCGAAGCTATTTTACAATTCTCGTACTTTTTCTCGTAAAGGTAAACCCGGGAAAGCATGGCATTGGCAGCAGCTTTTGTTATTCTACCGGCATCGGTTGCCATGTTCAATGTAGATTTTGCAGGAAGATAGTCGGCAGCTGTTATCAAATCTTTTTCTATTTGGGCATACACTTGGTCAATAGGTGAACGTGTGAGGTTTTTATCGACGATGGTTGGAGTTTTTGTCATTAATGGAACATCACCAAATGTGATTACTAATTCATGATAATAGTATGCGCGAAGAAATAGGGCTTCACCAAGCAAGCGATGTTGGCTCATAGTCTTAAACAAACCGACATCCATTCCGGAGATTCCATCAATAGCCTGATTTGCCTTATTCACCCCCCTGAATAAAATCTGCCAACGATCTGCAATACGAGCGTTATCAGCGGGGAAATTATACGATTCCATAAGTGCAAATGCTTGAACATCATTATCGCTTCCGCTATAGGTAGCATCTTCAGACAACACATCGCCGAAGCACCAAATAGTCCATACGTAGCGATAATCCTTTAAATCGGAATAAGCTGCAACTACCGACTGAAAAGCATTTGTTTCAGTCACAAAGAAATTTTCGGTGGTCAGTTCTCCCAGTTTGGTTTTATCTAAAAAATCGTCACTACAGTTGTAAAAAATGGTTGCAGCAAAAAGTATTGTCAATATCTTCAGTTTCATTTTTATTGGCTTTTTAGAACGTAATATTCATACCTGCTACAACTGTAAGGGCTTGAGGATAAGTTCCCAAATCGACTCCCCTGCTTAATGTATTCGAAGAAGTTAATTGTCCGATTTCAGGATCAAGTCCCGAATAATGGGTAAATGTCAGCAAATTATCGCTTGAAACAAATATCCTCAACCCAGTCATGTGTATTTTTTGTGCTACTACCGCCGCTAAGCTATATCCAATTTGCAAAGTCTTCAATCGAAGGTACGAACCATCTTCAACATACCGATCGGAAATGCGCAGGTTATCATTTTTATCATTACCATTCAATCGTGGCATGTTTGTATGGGTGTTAGTAGGTGTCCAGTAGTTTAATACATCCACCGATTTTTGAGTAACAGTACCCTCACTATAGGTATAATAACGCATGGCGTTGAAAATATCGTTTCCATAAGTTCCTTCGAAATTGGCAGAAAGATCAACTCCTTTATATTCCATGTTGATATTAAAACCATAATAAAACTTGGGAATTGGATTGCCAATCATTGTTTTATCCAATTCATTTAAAACACCATTCCTGTCATTATCCACGAAAATAACATCTCCGAGGCCGGCATTGGGTTGGCGGGTTTTAATGTCGGATAATTGTTCAGATGTTTGTACCAGGCCGTTTGTTTTGTATCCCCAAAACGCTCCAACAGGACTACCCACTGTGGTATAAGTTGTACTGCCGGTAAATGTTGATTCACTGCTAATTGCTTTTTCGGTACCTAAGCTCAATACTTCGTTTTTAACAGTCGATATATTGGCTCCAATACTATAATTAAAGTTCTTGCCGATTTTATCTTTCCATTCCAGTTGTACTTCAATACCTTTGTTATTCACTGATCCCACATTCGTTGTAGGGCCTGATTCAAAACCCAGGAAAGAGGGGATGGGTTCAACCAGTAGCATGTCCTTGGTTGTTCGGTTGTAATAATCGGCCGATAAAGTTAACTTGCCATTCAACCCTTCGATATCTATGCCGAGATTTATCGATTCGGTAGATTCCCATTTAATATTGGCATTGCCCAACGCCACAGCCACCACACCCTGGTAGAGTTTTTCTGGAATGCCATACAGATAGGCATATTGCGAGGATGATGTCAAAAAGCTCTGATAGGCATAATTGGAAATGTTTTGGTTTCCTGCTATCCCCCATCCAACTCTAACTTTAGCTGTATTAATTATATCCTGGTTCCAGTCTTTGAAGAATGATTCGTTGTTTACTTTCCATGCTATGGCAGCTGAAGGAAAATTGCCGTATTGATTGGATTTGCCAAAACGGGAAGACCCGTCACGGCGAATGGTTGCCGTAGCCAGGTATCGGTTATCATAACTGTAATTTACACGACCCAGATAGGAAATTATGGACGACTCGGAAGCTGTGCCATTAGCGGTAGCGGAAGTACTGTTGGTTGCCGCATCCAGGTATTGCATGTCGGGATTATTATTGGGCGTATTAGCCTTGCTGCCTATCAGGTTTTCGTAACGCGTTTGCTCGGAGGTGTAACCCAATGTGGCACTCACCGCATGTTTCGTATTAAATGTGTGAGTGAAATTGATTGTATTTTCCGAAATAAGATTGTTGGTGAGTGCATATCCACGGCTAACCAGGCTTGTCGGATTGCTATTGGTGTTGGTTACAAAATAGGTCGGTATGAAATCGTAAGAATCGTAGCGGTTGATATTTATACCTAACGAAGTTTTGAAATTTAGCCCTTTCATTAGTTGGATTATGCTATAAACATTACTAATAACTGTCAGATTTTTCTCCTTGCTGAATGTATTATCTATTGTAGCAACAGGGTTGTAATCATTGATATACTTTGAACATCCATAGCTGCCATCGGTGTTGTAAACAGGCACTACCGGTTCCATGGTGAGCATGTTGTTGAAAATTCCAAAAGCAGAATTTCCTTCCAGTATCTTATCGCGCGAAGAGTTTGAAATGGACGTGTTTGTACCAATAGTGATTATTTTATTCATTTTACGCTCCAGGTTGATACGGGCATTGATACGATTAAAATCTGTTTTCTGAATAGTTCCTTTTTGATTGAGATACCCTATGCTTAGGTTGTACGTGAAATCCTGTATCCCGCCTGCAAAGCTTACGTTATGGCTTTGTAAAGTACCTGTCTGACTCACTTCTTTCAGCCAGTTTGTTGAAATGGAAGGATCAATATTCGTTAAATTTATCGGTGTAGTACGGGTGGTATTAATGGCTGATTGAATATCGTACCATTGTTGCCCGCTAAGTAAATGCAAATCGGTGTTTGTCGTTGAAAAGCCATAATATGAGTCAAGTGTAATAACATCTTTCCCTGCTGTTCCGTGTTTGGTAGTTATCATCAGCACGCCGTTTGCTCCACGCGATCCGTAAATGGCTGTTGCCGAAGCATCCTTGAGTATTTCGACACTTCCAATTTCAGCGGGACTTAAATAACCGATATCGCTTACCGGCATTCCATCCACTACATACAGCGGGCTTGGGTCATTTACCGTTCCGATACCACGAATACGTACACTAACAGAGCTACCCGGCGAAGCTGAATTAGAAGTAACCAAAATGCCTGATGCCAGGCCCTGAAGTGCCTGTGCGACATCTGCAACAGGCTTGCGGATGATTGCTTCTGCTTTTATGGATGAAACAGAACCTGTTAAGTCGGTTTTTTTGATTGTTCCATACCCAATCACTACCAATTCATCCAGTTGTTTTGATGATTCTTCGAGAATAACCTGAAAGGATCTTTTGCTACCAATTTTTATTGTTCTGACGGTGTAGCCGATATATGAAAATTTTATTTCGCTTGAGTTTGATGGGACTGTAAGTAACCATTTACCCGTTGCATCAGATATAGTCCCGGTAGTTGTTCCAACAGCAACTACGGTAACACCAATAAGAGCTTCTCCTTTTAGGTTTGTGACGATACCGGACATTGATAGGGATTGTGCCTGCGAGAGGATAGTGAAAATACAAAAAAGAGATAGAAACAGTAAGCGGGCGGGAAAATCCGTAATTGATTTTCCTTGTTTTATATGATTCATAAATTAGCTGCAGTTAAAAAAGCATTCCATTTTTCTAGCACTGTAAAACTCTCTCAACCTGAATATCCGAATTGAATTGTTCGATTCAAGCACACTGTTTTTTCCTTGCAATAATATCTTTCTTATTGACCAGCGTTGCAGTAACACTTAAATTTAATTTTAACAATGTTATTGTGGCTTTTTTTTACAAAACTAATATAATTAATTTACTTCACAATCTAAAATAAATAAAAACACAGGGCATTATTAATGAATTATTGCAATAATCTGGGATGTTGTACGTTTTGGACACTTTTTCAGTACAGTTTGTCCCTTTTTGTGTATACTTTGGTAAGTATTCATTACCTTTTGTCCCATTAAGAAATTTAATTAGTATTAATTTCGTAGCGCTGATTTATGGAGATTTAGCAAAAAAGAGAAGTTTCCGTATGTTAGAAAGTGAGAGCATCACTCATCGTAAAGGAAAGAAGAGAAACAAATTAATATTTATATAAAACAATTATGAAACAAAACGCTACAACATTTAAAAGTAAGGTAACACTTTTAGTACTTACTTG
>CAIYOZ010000045.1 GCA_903927945.1 uncultured Bacteroidales bacterium
GTTCTAATCTTATCTTATTCTTCAATTTATAAATAGGACATTATTTTGTTTCGCTTACTTATATTCAAAGGAAAAGGAGTAATCAAACGATTATTCCTTTTTTTTATAACATTCCTTCAGCCAAATAAACAGGGATATCATTAAGTCGCAATTGATTCTTTAGTGAGACAATATCCATTTTGAGATAATCCATATATAAACCCTATATAAACCCTATATAATCCGTATATAAACCCTATTTATTTATGTATGGATTATATAGGGTTTATTATGGGCTTATAAAGAAATTATATCCTTTTTTTAAGTGAACAGGTAGTAACCGGATGGAGATACGATAGGATATGAAATCAGGGGTGACCTCCGCTGAAACATTATTTACTCACCTGAAGTACGACAAGACACTATTGCCTTCCCTAAAATATTCTTTTCCGAATTATTTCCTGACTCCCCTGTGAACTTATTATTTGACATAAAAATCACTTATTTTGTATAATAAGTTGATATTTTAAGGTCTGAGATTCGGATGTTTTACTTTTTGAGTGCATATACTTTCAAACCGAAAATTGGAAGGCAATAATGGGCAAAATAATTAAAGAAATATTTCTTTAATCTCTTTGTCAATTGAAAATAAAACCCGATATTTACACCCGAATTCAGGGGGTTTTTAATCGGTTTTAACTGCCTGAAAATGAATTTGTATTTGAATTTTGAAAACTTGAAAATCAACCAAGAATTTTAAAGCAACTATCAAATAAATTATGAAAGAGATTAAATTCAGTCTTGTTTACCGTGACATGTGGCAGTCGTCCGGAAAATACGTGCCACGGAAGGATCAATTAGCAAAAATTGCTCCGGTAATCATTGAAATGGGATGTTTTGCACGTGTGGAAACAAATGGCGGTGCCTCGGAACAGGTAAACCTGTTGTACGGTGAAAACCCGAACGATGCGGTACGTACCTTTACCAAGCCATTTAATGATGCAGGAATACAAACCCATATGCTCGACCGTGGACTGAACGGTTTACGTATGAATCCGGTACCGGCCGACGTACGCGAGTTAATGTACAAGGTGAAAAAAGCACAAGGGGTGGATATCACCCGTATCTTTTGCGGATTGAATGATGTGACCAATATCATTCCTTCCATTCATTATGCCAAGGCAGCAGGCATGATTGCCCAGGCTACCATGTGTATCACGTATTCCGAAATTCACACGGTGGAGTATTATGTGAACATGTCGGAAAAACTCATTGAAGCAGGTGCAGACGAAATATGCCTGAAAGATATGGCAGGCATTGGACGTCCTGATATGCTTGGTAAGATTGTAAAAGCCATTAAGACCGCTCACCCTCATATTATTGTTCAGTATCACGGACATTCAGGCCCCGGTTTCTCAGTGGCTTCAATGCTTGAAGTAGCCAAAGCAGGTGTAGATTACCTGGACGTGGCTATGGAACCGCTTTCATGGGGTATGGTTCACCCGGATGTGATCACCATTCAGGCTATGTTGAAAGATGCAGGGTTCAAAGTACCTGAAATCAATATGACAGCCTATATGGAAGCACGCCGTTTGACACAAACCTTTGTGGATGACTTCCTGGGTTACTTTATTGACGACCGGAATAAATTCATGACTTCCCTGTTGGTGGGTTGCGGACTTCCCGGAGGAATGATGGGTTCACTCATGGCTGACCTGAAAGGGGTACATGCCGGAATCAATTCGTATTTGAAAGGAGCCAATAAAAAAGAAATGACCACCGACGATTTGTTGGTTATGCTGTTTGATGAAGTGAAATATATCTGGCCTAAGCTGGGTAACCCGCCTTTGGTGACTCCATTTAGCCAGTATGTCAAGAATATCGCCTTGATGAACGTGATGTTCCTGGTGAAGGGACAACCTCGCTGGAGCATGATTGACAAAAATAGCTGGGATATGATATTGGGTAAAGCCGGGAAACTTCCGGGTACACTGGCACCGGAAATCATTGCATTGGCTGAAAAGAACAAATATGAGTTCTTCGAAGGCAATCCTCAGGAAAATTATCCAAACGAATTACCACGTTTTGTGGAAGAAATGAAAACAAACGGATGGGACAGAGGCAAGGATGATGAAGAATTGTTCGAATTCGCCATGCACGAAAAGCAATACCGTGATTTCAAATCAGGAGAAGCGAAAAAACGTTTTGAAGGAGAACTGGAAGCTGCTATCAAGGAAAAATATGCCACCAGCGTGATTGAATTACCTGACCTGCGGGCATTGAAATATCCAAATGCAGAACCTGTTGTTTCAAATGCTACGGGTCGTGTTATCTGGGAACTTGATTTCAACGAAGTATCGGTGGAACCTGTTCATGGGAAAGAAGTCAAGGAGTTTGATACCCTATGTACTATCCAAACAAATTACGGGTTGGAGCATATCGGCAGTTTTTGCGATGGCCGGATTGTCGGTGTAGAGAAGAAACAGGGTGAATTAGTCCGTAAAGGAGAAGTATTAGCTTTTATTGAAAAAAAGTAACCTGAAAAGGCTTTAGAATACCTGATTAGAAAATTAAATGATAGAGATGTTGGAAACGACATCTCTATTTTTTATGGGAAATCTTCTTAGTTTAGAATTAGATTTACATTAATCGGTTAAAACTCGATTAAAATTGCTATTTTTGTCACAAAAAAATAGCAATTATGAAGTAAAATAACGTTTAATTGAACAATTTGATTTATATATTGCTTGAAATTAATTATTTATGATAAAAGACTTATTTATTAAAAAGACGTTAGCTGAGCTCGAAATACAGGCTGACAGCAAACACAACACGTTAAAACGACATTTGGGGGCATTGAACCTCACATTATTAGGGGTAGGTTGCGTCATTGGTGCGGGTATCTTTGTGTTGACAGGAACAGCAGCGGCACTGCATGCAGGACCTGCCATAGCCTTATCGTTTATCATTTCGGCTTTTGGTTGTTTACTGGCAGGCCTGTGTTATGCAGAGTTTGCCTCTATGATTCCGGTGTCGGGGAGTGCTTATACCTACGGGTATGCCACCATGGGAGAATTCGTAGCCTGGATTATCGGGTGGGATTTAATCCTGGAATACCTTTTCGGCTCAGCCACCGTGGCTGTAGGATGGTCGGGATACGTGACAAGTTTTCTGGCAGATTTTGGGCTCACGTTGCCTTCGGCCATGTGTCAAAGCCCGTTTATATTCGATTCTGCAGGTTGGCATTTATCAGGTGCCATCATAAATTTCCCGGCTATATTTATTGTGGCGTTGATGACTACCCTATTGGTAATCGGGATCAAAGAATCGGCCAAGTTCAATAATATTATCGTCTTGGTCAAGGTCACAGTCATACTTCTTTTCATTGGATTTGGCATCGCCCATATCCATGTTGCCAACTGGACACCCTTTATTCCTGCAAATACAGGCGAATGGGGCCACTTTGGGGCTTCGGGAGTACTTACGGGCGCTGCCGTGGTATTCTTTGCTTATATCGGGTTTGATGCAGTCTCCACCACTTCGCAGGAAGCTATTAACCCCAAACGGGATGTTCCTATAGGAATTCTGGCTTCGTTATTGATATGTACTATTTTATATATTGGTGTAAGTTTAGTGCTGACTGGGATTGTGAGTTATAAGGATTTAAATGTACCGGCACCTATCGCAGTGGCTATTAATACAGCAGGTCCTTCTCTTATGTGGTTACGTCCGATCATTAAAATTGGAGCCATTGCCGGACTTAGTTCAGTCGTTCTGGTATTGTTGTTGGGACAGTCAAGGGTGTTTTTCTCCATGGCGAGTGACGGCTTGCTTTGGAAGAGCTTTGCAAAGACTCATTCCAGGTTTAAAACGCCACATATTACAACCATCGTTACAGGTTCTTTTGCAGCATTCTTTGCCGGGCTGTTCCCAATCGGGCTTTTGGGTGAATTGGTATCCATCGGAACCTTGCTTGCCTTTGTGATTGTATGTGTGGGAATCATTATCCTTCGCAAGGCGGAACCTGATGCCATCCGTGGTTTCAGGACACCCTGGGTACCCCTTGTTCCTGTATTAGGTGCACTTGTTTGTTTCTTTATCATGTCCTCCTTGCCGTTGGATACCTGGATACGTCTGTTTTCATGGATGGCTATCGGCTTTGTGATCTATTTCACCTACGGCATCAAACACAGTCATGCCAGGCAGAACAGAAAAAACAATAAGCAATAACGTGAGTCTCGTTATTTGTGCACTAAAAAAACCCCACAATTGTGGGGTTTTTTTAGTGAGAATCGGTTTGTATTTAAATACTCAGTCGATTCCTGTGCTTAATATCTTGCGGTTTAGTTTAAACGTTGGCTTACTGAAGCCACCATTCTATAACCTTTACCATGAATATTAATAATCATAACGTCTGGATCGCCGCTAAGCAACTTGCGCAGTTTACAGATATAAACATCCATACTTCTGGCATTGTA
>CAIYOZ010000046.1 GCA_903927945.1 uncultured Bacteroidales bacterium
CATTTTTACCCGTTTATTTGCATCGTTAACTAAACAACACAATCTTTTTTATACCTTAAAAAAACTAATACCTATTTAGACGTGAGACTTTGTGAAAAGTCTCACGTTTTTTTGTGTCAATTCGTTAGAATTTATGCACAATTTCTGAATTTTGTGCAAAAATGGGTTGCATATTCAATAAAAACTGCTATTTTTGCGGGTCTTTTTCTATTCTCTCTCTTTTTACTTCCTGGTACAGGATACTCCGGATACAAAAAGCTCGATTTTTTCCCATTGAAATAAAATTATCAGTCAAAATATATTAATTACTAATTAACAAAAAATGAGTTTTAACATTGTTGTACTTGCTAAGCAAGTCCCCGACACGCGCAACGTAGGGAAAGATGCAATGAAGGCTGATGGTACGGTAAACCGTGCTGCACTTCCTGCAATTTATAATCCCGAGGATTTGAACGCGTTGGAACAAGCTCTTCGCTTGAAAAGTAAAATTGAAGGTGCGACGGTTCAAATCCTGACGATGGGACCTGCCCGTGCTGCCGAAATTATTCGTGAAAGTATGTACCGCGGTGCTGATGGTGGCTATCTGCTCAGTGGACGTGAATTTGCAGGATCGGACACGCTGGCAACATCCTATGCGTTGGCTTGTGCCATTCGCAAAATGGGTAAAGTGGATTTAATCATTTGTGGCCGTCAGGCTATTGATGGGGATACCGCCCAGGTTGGTCCACAGGTTGCTGAAAAATTAGGCTTCCCCCAAATTACGTATGCAGAAGAAATCCTGGATCTCTCGGACAATAAAATAACGGTGAAACGTCGCCTCGAACGTGGCGTTGAAGTGGTGAAAGGATCGCTTCCTATGTTGGTTACCGTAAACAGTTCGGCAGCAACTTGCCGCCCCCGTCATGCGAAACTGACCATGAAGTACAAACATGCCGCCACTCCTTCCGAAAAACAGGAATCAGGTTCCGATTATACCGATTTATACGATGCCCATCCTTATTTAAATATTACCGAATGGGGAGTAAACGACATTCAACATGACATTCAATGGCTAGGTTTGACAGGTTCACCAACCAAAGTAAAGCAAATCGAAAATGTAGTATTTACTGCCAAAGAAAGTAAACGACTCACGGCTTCTGATTTTGACATGGAGAGTTTGATGAAAGAATTAATTGCTAACCACACGATAGGATAAGTACGATGAATAATATATTTGTATATCTCGAAATAGAAGATGGCATTGTAGGTGATGTCAGCCTGGAACTCCTGACGAAAGGTCGCAGTCTGGCCAAACAATTGAATTGTAAACTTGAAGCGGTTGCTGCAGGATACCAACTGGATGGAATCGGAGCTCAGGTTTTTCCTTATGGAGTGGAAGTGCTGCATTTGTTGGACGACAAGCGCATGGCACCTTATACTTCGATGCCTCACACATCGTTACTGGTAAATCTGTTTAAGGAAGAGAAACCTCAAATTGCCCTGATGGGAGCTACTTCTATCGGACGTGATCTGGGCCCCCGGGTATCTTCAGCATTATTCAGCGGACTGACTGCCGATTGTACTTCCCTTGAAATAGGAACGTATGAAGACAAGAAACAGGGAAAAACATATGAAAACCTGTTGTATCAGATTCGTCCTGCTTTTGGAGGTAACATCGTGGCAACCATTGTGAATCCGGATTGCCGTCCTCAAATGGCAACGGTTCGTGAAGGGGTGATGAAAAAAGAAATCAAGGATGCTAAATTTGTTGGCAAGACTCACAAACTGGATATTTCCAAATATGTGGCCGATACTGATTTTGTAGTGGAAGTGATTGAACGCCATATGGAAAAATCGAAACTGAACATTAAAGGTTCGCCGATTATTGTTTCAGGTGGTTACGGGGTAGGAAGTGCCGAAAACTTTAAACTGCTTTATGAGCTTGCTGCAACCCTTGGAGGTGAAGTTGGTGCTTCACGTGCCGCAGTGGATGCCGGGTTTGCGGAACATGAACGACAAATTGGACAGACAGGTACTACCGTTCGTCCGAAACTGTATATTGCATGCGGAATCTCCGGACAGATACAACATATTGCCGGTATGCAGGAAAGCGCTATGATTATTGCCATAAACAATGATCCGAAAGCACCGATCAACCAGATTGCCGATTACGTAATTACAGGTAGTGTGGAAGAAGTATTGCCTAAAATGATCAAATATTACAAAAAGAACTCCAAGTAAAGATAAGAAGTAGGCAGTAGGTAGTAAGAAGTAGGTAGTAGTTTTAGAAAAACGAACTGCAAATCTTCAACTTTCAACTACATACTACCAACTAAAAACTACCTACTACCTACTACTAACTACTTACTAACTATAAAAGACATGAATTTTTATAACGACAATCCCGCCATAAAATTTCAGCTTTCCCATCCGTTGATGAAGAAAATAGTTGCCCTCAAGGAGCGCAATTTTGCTGAAAAAGACAAATTTGATTATGCATCACGCGATTTTGAAGATGCTCTTGACAATTACAACAAAGTACTTGAAATTATCGGAGAAATCTCCGGTGACATCATAGCTCCAAATGCCGAGAGTGTCGATCATGACGGTCCAACGGTAGAAAACAGCCGGGTAATCTATGCACGTGGAACAAAGGAAAACCTGGACGCACTGGTACAAGCCGGAGTTTATGGAATCACCCTTCCACGTCAGTATGGCGGACTTAATTTTCCCATGGTGGCATATGTGATGTCAGGTGAAATGGTTTCCCGTGCCGATGCCGGGTTTGCCAATATCTGGGGACTGCAGGATTGCGCTGAGACCATCTCGGAATTTGCTTCCGAAGAAATCAAGGCGGAATACTTACCACGTGTTTGTAAAGGTGAAACCTGTTCCATGGACCTGACTGAACCTGATGCAGGTTCGGACTTACAAGCAGTTCAACTGAAGGCTACTTACAACGAAAAAGATGAAATGTGGTACCTGAACGGTGTGAAACGTTTTATTACCAACGGTGATGCTCAAATCAAACTGGTATTGGCCCGTTCGGAAGAAGGCACCAGCGATGGACGTGGTTTGTCATATTTTGTGGCTGACAACAAACATGACCATACGGTGTTAGTTCGTCGTATTGAAAATAAGCTGGGTATCAAAGGTTCTCCTACCTGCGAATTAGTATTCAACAACACTCCGGCCAGATTGGTTGGATCACGTCGGTTGGGTCTGATTAAATACGTAATGTCATTAATGAACGGTGCCCGTCTGGGTATTGGGGCTCAATCAGTGGGACTATCTGCTGCAGCTTACAACGAAGCATTGGCTTATGCCAGGGATCGTCGTCAGTTTGGAAAGGCCATTATTGAATTTCCTGCTGTATATGAAATGGTCTCGATTATCAAGGCTAAACTGGATGCTTCCCGTGCCTTGCTTTATGAAACAACCCGTTTTGTGGATGTTTACAAGGCTTATGAAGCTATTGAATCAGAACGCAAGCTGGAACCTGAAGAAAAGGCCGATTACAAGGAATTCTCGAAATTGGCAGATGCGTTGACACCCATGCTGAAGATGTTTACCAGTGAGTACGCCAACCAGAATGCTTACGACAGTATTCAGGTTCATGGTGGTTCCGGATTTATGAAGGATTATACCTGCGAACGGTTATTCCGCGATGCACGTATCATGACGATTTATGAAGGAACTTCTCAATTACAGGTGGTAGCAGCCATTCGCCACGTCACTACCGGGAATTACCTGAAACAAATCCGCGATTACGATGCTCAACCGATCAATCCTGAGTTTAGTTCGTTCCGCAAGCGTCTGCAGATCATGACGAACCTGTATTCAAATGCAGTGGCACGCGTCATAGAAGCCAAGAATCAGGAATACCTTGATTTCCAGGCACGACGTTTGGTCGAAATGGCAGGTCACATTATCATGAGTTATCTGTTAATCATCGATGCTTCACGTGACACAAGTGATCAGTTCCGCAAATCAGCCGAAGTGTATCTGAACTATGGTGAAGTGGAAGTACGCAGACATGCTGCCTTCATCAAAACATTTAACGTTGAAAATGTAGATGTTTATAAAGTAGTTTAAGACAGTATCCTTATTATTATAAAACGCTCCCTGGATTTGATTCCAGGGAGCGTTTTTTTATGTATGTGGTAAGAGGCTCACATAGTCACACATAGTTAAAATACATAGAACCACATAGTTAAGAAAAAAAAAAGATATTGAATACATAGTTTAAATGGCTATGTATTCTATGTTTATAATTTAACTATGTGTTAACTATGTGGTGCTATGTGGCTAGGATTATTTATCTTCCCGTTTCAACATTCCGACATACCGGCATATCTCTCCGCTTTTGGTAATGCCTTCCAAAACGACTGAATAGTTATTGGCTTTGTCAGCGGTATAGAATTTCACATGAACTGTTCCATTGGCATCAGCCTCAAGTTTGGGGTTCCAGTAGATAGTGGTCCTCAAATCAGGTTGAGCGCTTTTCATTACACTATCCACTTCATATTTCGGAACATAAAATTGCGAGGCTTTCTGATAACCTAACGGTATCACATGAGCCAGACTGATTGGGGTGCTTGCTTTGAGCGTTACACCTTCTTTAAGCGTTATGGCAATGACACCATTTCCACCGCGAGAACCAAAGATGGCAGCACTTGCCCCTTTGAAGACTTCCAGGCTTTGAATATCATTGGTGGTCAGATAAGATATTTCTTCCATATCCTGCATTTCAATATTATCAACCAAAAACATAGGATTACCCATGCTACCTCTGATGGAAATCTTATCACCCGAAACCTGAATACCGGGAATGGTATATAACAAGTTGATAATGCTCATACCCGGATATTTATCAAGCTGTTCGGAGGTTATTTCCGTATCACCCATACCGGAATAATATTCGGTTTGGGTATCCGCCTTCTTGGCAGCCTTTACAGTGACCTCACCCAGGTTGATTCCCCGCATTCCACCTTCGTAATAATACTTTTCCTTACTTATCTTGAAATAGTCTTCCTCAGCAGCACTATTAGCATTAAAGGGAGTCGGCTGATAGCCATTAGGCTTAGGAAAATCATCAATATCCGTTACAATCTCTACATCCGTGATGCTTTTTGGTTTTTTTGCTTTCAATATGAACGAAGTACTGTCAGGGAATTCAATCCCATCTATTAAGTAACGTCCTAAACTATCGGTCTTAGCTGTTCTGATCAGATTTTTATAGGGTGAAATCATAATGATATCGCTCTTCTTGGATGGCTTGTTGAACAGATTCAGCACTTTCCCCGATAATGCCTGTCCTTCTTCCATGTAAAAAGTCGATGGTTTGTAAATCCCTTTCACAATATCAGCTGTATTGAAGCGTCTCCACCCTTGTGTCATCATGAGCACATCAGTTTTCTCACGGGTTGCAATTTTATTATCGGCAAAATAAGCAGCCGGTTCTTCTACATACCCTTTAATGTCTGAAGTCAGCAGCAGGTAACTTAATATATTATCAGCCAGCGAATCCTGTTTCACGGTATGCGAGTCTGTAATGCTGATGGAGAAATTGCCATTCACCGGCTTTCCCAATGCCGATTGTATATTCAAGCTCAGGTTAACCGGTTCACGTTTCCCATAAGTTGGTTTATCGCTCTCCATGGATATGGATGGAAATGTAGTTGACCTGATAAAGCTTAGCCTTTCGCAATAAGTATGTCCCAGGGAGTCAATCACCGAGAATGTGACTATTCCGGGAGGAAGAATGGATTCTGTCAGTTGGCCTTCCAGAAATTTCAAGGGTTGAATAACATACACTTTCCCACGTGAATGGAGCAATAAATAGAGTGAATTATTCGGCAGGCCTGTCTGATTCACCACTTCGTACAATATCTTCCCCCGGTTATACACCAAATGCAGGGTGACGGACTTTGATTCAGCTTTAGGCAGGTCGAAACGCTTTTCAGTTCCATTGGCAGTCTTCACCAACGCATAATAACTTTCGTTCGGTTGGGTTTGAATAGAAAATTTGCCCATTCCTTTATGCAAGGTCGAGAGCTCAGAAATCTCTTCGTTTTTATCGGTGAAAACCTTACCGGTTACAGCCACTGATAATCCATCTTTGCCAATTGCCTTAAATGCTATCGACTGCAGGTCATTATCCAGCAGCACACCGCTCTCGGGAAAGAACTGTACATCAAAGTCCGTACTAAATTCAGGCAGGAAGAAATTGGTGGTGTATTTTTCATCGGCCTGCGATACTTGTATGCTTTTCCTGGAGTTATCCTTCGGATCGACCGATATTGACCAATTAATCTTTCCTTCCTTATTCGAGGTCATGGCCAGTTTCTTTCTCGAAGTACTGGTCCAGTTCTGAACCAGTTCAAACCGTTTGCCTGCTACCGGATTCTGGGAACCATCAGTAAAGGTCAGGGTAACCGGGATCAAACCGTTTACCGGTGTTCCATAGGTTATCTTGCTGAATATACGGTCGTCGATCCCATTGCCGATGATAATATTTTTTGTGAAGAAGAAATCACTCCCTGCATTTTGCATCCAATAGGTGTAGGCACGCAGCACATAATTGCCCGAAGGTATTTCTGGTTTCAGCTTTATATGTCCGGCAAAGCCCAGGGAGTCTTTTTTGATTTTTACGCGGTAGAACACCGAATCAGTCTTATCGGTCAACTCTACATACACAAATTGGCTGAGAGCAGTAGGTTCTATCGTGGTGGCATTTACTAGGTAACCTTTGAACCAAAGTTCTTCTCCCGCGCTGTAATAGGGTTTATCGGTATGAAGATAAACTTTTTCCTGAGGTGAATTGACCCACAATTTCAAAAAACGATTGGTGATAAGTTGTGAATAATCTGGAGTAATCTGATTGGTGGAATTCAACACAACAGAACTTGTTAGTAGGAATCCAATAAGAAAGAACGTAAAAATGTGTTTCATAAATTAGAAAATAAATATTGAAGGTGTTTTATATGCCATTAATAAAAAAACGCATACGTTATATTTATGCATTCATTATACCGTTATCAATTCATCTTGAAAGCTTTGCGAAACTAGAGAAAAGTTCCGGCATGTACACTTTATTTTATGCTTTATTAATCTTAAAAAAACAAAGGTCCAATTATTAGACTCATTTTCTTTCAAATAGTTTAATTCCCTGCGATATTTATTACAAATCGTTCAATGGAGCGCATAAAAAAAGCCTATCAAATAATGATAGACTTTTCCGATGATGTGACAAAAGTCAATTAGTATATACTAAATTACTTTCACATTTACTGCATTCAATCCCTTTTTGCCTTCTTGCAAATCAAATTCGACGGTATCGCCTTCACGGATTTGATCAATTAACCCAGAAATGTGTACAAAATGTTCTTTTTTTGAACCATCTTCGCTGATGAATCCAAATCCTTTAGATTCATTGAAGAATTTAACTGTTCCTTTACTCATTGTTGATAAATTATTATTTAATGTCCTACAAAGATAGTGTTATATAATTGATAATTCAAAGTTTTTTCGCAATTAATTAAAAAAACTTGTATGTTTTTTTTCATTCGAGAATTTAGGTATGCATTTTATGCGCTGGAAACGCCTATTTACCTGGACTTCTTATCTTTTTCATAATCTTCATTTTTTTTAATAAATAAATCTTTTTTTCTACTATATTGTCGTTTGGCC
>CAIYOZ010000047.1 GCA_903927945.1 uncultured Bacteroidales bacterium
AAAAAATACTTCACTGTTGAAATAACTCTCACACTTAATATTGAATATTTATTTCTGAGGAATTTTATTCAGTCAACACTGGTGAAATAATCACCGATTCGAGACTGGAGATCTCTGGATCACCCTCAGCCAATGAAACTGATATGGAATGTTTTCCAGCAGTTTTAAATTCAAGGATACCCATAGGATAGGTTTGGTATTTTTCGGTAACTGCTTGTTGGTTTTGTACAACTATTTTTTCATCAGTTTCGGTGTGCCATACTAATTTACCTGCTACTTTACCTGCCCCTTTGTAACGTAGACTTAAAGCGTAATATCCCGGAGTATTGACATCAACTTTCCAAACTGCTTTGCTGTTTTCGCCCCATTCGCTTATCTGGCTAACGTGTTTCCATTCGCCAAATTTCTCCATCCAGTTCACCCCTTTTTTAGTCGCTCCGGTTACTTCGGCAAATTCGGTTGATAAGGTAGAAGTGATATTAGGATAAATGGCAAGGTCGGTATTTACCTTTGCTTTTTCGGCAACACCGTCCAGTTTCAGTTCAATAACTGAAACAGGGAAATCGGCTGGAGTACAAGGAATATTGAAAATAGTCCAGCCATTTTTGACTTCAAATTGTATATCTGTTTTATTAGCACCTTGTAATACAGAAGCCGACACTATTTTAGTCTTTAATCCCGGAAGGTACAATTTACCATCCTGTGGCCAATCGAAAACAGAGAGGTACATCGAATTTCCTTTTGTAATAACATCGCCCCATGCCAATGCATGTCCCCACGGTGAGCTGCCGGCAGCATAAATGACTTGCGGATATTTACGAATCCATTTTCCTGTCTCTTCGAGGAATTTGGTTGCTATTTCAGGTACTTTGCCCGTGCCATTGGGACCGATATTGAATAAATACGTTCCGCCTCGACCAATTGTTGATATTAAGCGATGTAGTATTTCTTTGGGACTTTTAAAATTCTTATCGTACCAGGCATACGACCACGAGTCATTGTTGGTATCACAGGTTTCCCACAAACCTTCATTATTCCGCATCGGCACTTCCATATCGCCCAAACTGGCATAATCGCCCATACCATGACCAACCCTGCTGCACATCATGGCTTTGGGTTGAAGTTCTCGTACGGTATTGACTAATTCTATAACCTGTTCTTCTTTCATCTTGCCCGGTGTATCGAACCAAACAAAATCAATTTTCCCATAATTGGTACAAATCTCTTTTACCTGTGGGAGGCACTTTTTATAGAAATATTCATCGAAAGTTGCGGGTGTACCATCCGGATAAGTTTTTGGCCCGTTGGTTCCGCCGGGCGTAGTCCAATCCTGATTATGGGAATAATAAAACCCAAACCCAAGACCCAATTCATGACAAGCGGCGGAAAGTTCTTTCATAGGATCGCGGGCAAAGGGCGTTGCCGCAACGATATTAAATGAATCTGCTTTGGAGTCGAACATAGCAAATCCTTCGTGATGCTTGCTGGTAATAATGATGTATTTCATTCCCGCATCCTTCGCCAGCTTTGCTATTGCTTTTGCGTCAAAATCTTTGGGATTGAAGGTTTTGGCAATATCCCTGTATTTGTCAACAGGAATATTGGCCATAGCTTTTCTCATCATCCACTCACCAATACCGTAGTAGGTTTTGTTGTCCCATACTCCGCCCAACGAGGAAAACAGCCCCCAATGAATAAACATGGCAAAATTGCTTTCATCGAAAAGTTTGCCACGCCCGGCTTTTAAAGCATCAGTTGATACGGTGGTTTCGCCCCACATTTTATCCATCTGTATCGACTCAGTTTTATTGTTTTGGGAGGTTGAAATAGTTGTTAATAAAACAAAAGCAAATAGCAGAACTGCATATCTCATGTTATTGGAGTTTTACAAAGATTTTCTTTTTTATTGCTGGATAGAAGATTAATCCATTACATTTTGATTTAATTCAACTGCAATAATCGTAACGGTTTTATCTGTTCGATTGATTCCTGACAAGGTTATTTCCCATTCTTTATTTTGACTCATCATTACAGGTATTTTATCCGAAACGATATAAGCCTTAACTGCTTTTTGACCTTTGTTTACTGAAGGTAGAGTAAGAGTTTGTCCCTTAAAATCACCTAATAAATAAACATAGATAGTATTACCCTTATAAGCAAATCCATATTGACCGTCTTTTGGATTCCACGGTCCACCACGAGTTCCATACACAGCTTCACCCACTTGTTCGAGCCATTTGCCCATTTCAAGCAGTCGGTATTGCACAGGTTGCGGTATTTGTCCATGTTTATCGGGACCAACATTTAATAAATAAACCATGTTGCGAATAACACAATCAGATAGCATTCTTTTCAGAAAATCCAATGATTTTATTTTTTTAGGATCTTCGTAATTGGATGCATAGCCCCAAGCTGTACCAATAGACATACATTTTTCATAAATATCCTCAGTCCTTACTGCCCCTGTGATTGGTGCATTGCCTTCCTCCGCTTTAATATCTCCATACCACCCGCAACGTGGATTAACGATAATATCCGGTTGGTATTTGCGCACAATACCCATCAATCCAAGTGGTTTTCCTGTCGTTTCATCAATATCCTGAAAATAAGGATTAACCGGCCATTGGTTTTTAGGATCAAGATATTTGCCTGATTCCCAAAAATAAGCGCCATCAGCATCGCCTCCCTGCTGACCTAACCAACCGCCATCCCAAAAAATCTGATCTATTTTTCCGTATTTGGTCATTAACTCTTTCACCTGACAGTAAAGCTCTTCCTTCATCAATCGTGCATTTTCTTTGTGGGCTATGTCGGTAGTATAACCAAAAGGATTTGGTTTACAATCGGTGCCCGTAACGTCATAATATCCGGGAAAGCGCCAGTTAATAAGTGTTTTGTAAAGACCAACTTTCAACCCTTCACCACGGCAAGCTTCCACATATTCTTTCACAAAATCGCGGTTGTGAGTTTGTTTTGAGGTAAATGCATTCATGTATTTACTTTCAAACAAAGCATAACCATCGTGGTGCATCGTTGTGAGGTTCATATACTTCATTCCTGCTGCTTTGGCTAATTTTGCCCATGCTTTTGGATCATATTTATCAGCCGAAAAATATTGTTCTCCACTGGCCGGATAAGCATATACGCGATAGTCTTCGGGCGATATGGCAGCTCTGTTCATTATCCATTCACCTTTTCCGTGTGCGGAATACAACCCCCAATGTATAAACATCCCGAATTTCGCATCAAGCAACCAAGTTAATTTAGAGTCAGGTTGAGCCTGAATCCCCTGATCTGTGATTTGTAAGCGTGGAGGGAGTGGTTTAATTCCGGCAATTTTTATACTTTTGTAATCTCCGGTACGTTCAATCTGAATATCATCTACCCAAACACTGTTTTTCGAAGCATTTTCAGGATTTGCAAGTTCGAGGATACCTTTGTTTTGGC
>CAIYOZ010000048.1 GCA_903927945.1 uncultured Bacteroidales bacterium
AGGCGTGTAACCGAATTTTGCTAACCTATTTGCTCTTCCTTTAAATGCATTTATATCCCCCTGTGTATAATGTGTATTTTCAATCTGACCCTTCCCAGCCATCGCTAATTTTGCTTCAAAACCATCTAAATCAATAAAACTAATTGGTCTATTGCTAGCATACTGATATGGCGTAAGTTCAGGAAATTTGTGCTGTAAAGCATCCACACTCACAAATCTGCACAACCATGCCGCATAATATCTTGCACCATAGTAGTACAATCCAGTTTCTTCGTCTCTTTCTTTGCCAATGTACTTATATCGTTTTAAAGAAACATCAACAGAATTTCTACCACTTCTATAACTGGTTGTTCCAAACGAATGGTACTCTTCATAAGAAATAATGGCGGCACTCCCATCAAGCTCCAAACAGGCACTTCCTAAATGGTTACTGTATTGGTAACGGATTGTAGCTACAATTGGTGAAGGAACTTCTTCATCCTCAATTGTCAGAGTTTCAATAATTGCTATTTTCTTGTTGTAATCAAAACTGTATTTGGTTCCCTGCTGGTTTTCTTCTTCACCTTTTTCGGGTAGTTTTATATCAAGAATATTAAGTGATTGTCTTTCCAAATTAAGGCTTTCACCCGAATAAGTTCTGAACACCTCAAAACCATTCATGTAAATCCTTTCTTCCCTTATCCCTCCCTGTTTTTCAGTCACTTTTCTTACTCTTTCTCCATTAACATCATAACAGTACCAAGTATTTACATTTCCACAGGTGGTTTTCTTCAATCGGTTTGCATAGTCCCAATCCATTACCGGTAAATTTGGCATTTTTGTCATATTGCCGTGTGCATCGTAGGTGTAATCGTCAGGAGTTTGAACTTGGACATGCCTTAATAGGCGGTTATTGTCGTTGTCATACACATAGTTCCTTGTCCAGTTCGGTGTCTGACCGCAATAATGCTGTAATTGACCTATATTGCCCAGTGCATCATAGAAATAATATTCTGTATATTGCTGCATTGCCCCTGAACTTGTATCTGGTATAGGGATTTCGTTTAAAATATCATCGCTTGAAGGCATAGCAAGCCCGTTTAGTTCTCTCCCGGTTGATTTTATCAACCTGTTAAGGGCATCATACCTGTATTGTCCCTTTGGTTCTACCCCGCAATTACTAAAATATATAGTCTGCTGGGCAAGGTCATATACTTCTACGATATTTCCGACTGCATCATAAAAGTATTTTAAATCCTGCAAATTATTTGCGCCAGAATTTCGGGTTGTCAGAATCCTATTTAAACGAAAAGTCTTTTTATCGTATTCATAACCGGTTTTACTCCCGTTGCCGTAATAAACATCGGTTCGCTGTCCTTTTTCGTTGTAATTGATATTGGTAATAAAATCAGTCCAGTTGACATCTCCCCTCAGTTGTGATTGTATAGTTTCCAACAATCCGGCTTTATTGTACGTGTATTTCACCACACTTTCATCCGGCTGAGTGACCTGCACAGGCCTGCTCATTGCATCAAACTCAAAACTCTGTATAAACGTTCCCTGTGCAAATACCGGAATGGGATCACTATCCCAGTCAACATCATTTTTGTATTCACTAAGCAGGGTTTTGTGCTGTACCAGTACATTTTCCTTAAAGTCATAGGAAACAATCTCCGTTTTTCCTGATTGATCGCAAATCAGTACTGGTTTGCCAATGGAATTATCCCCCGGGGATATACCATATTCAATATTAGTTACTGTTTTTGATACTGTTTGCCCTTGGTCTTTTATTAATAATTTTGTCTTTAACGGTTGTAAC
>CAIYOZ010000049.1 GCA_903927945.1 uncultured Bacteroidales bacterium
CAACATAATCAACCAGTCAACTTAATCAACCAGTCAACTTAATCAACCAGTCAACTTAATCAACCAGTCAACTTAATCAACCAATCAACTTAATCAACCAATCAACTTAATCAACCAATCAACTTAATCAACCAATCAACTTAATCAACCAATCAACTAATCACTAAACGTTAATCACTAAACACTAAATATCATGGCATCAATCAAGGGAGCAATTCAAATGAATGGAGGCATCAAGGGTGTTTCCTTTTACAGTCTGAGAGGGAGTGACAAAGTATTCATGCGGACGAAAGGGGGAGCCACCAAGGATCAGATAGCCACCTCGCCCAAGTTTGCAGGTCTGCGCAAGCAACAAAAAGAGTTTGGCGGAAGTTCCAAGTTTGCATCATTGGTGCGATATGCCTTCGGGGGGCTGCACCGGTTGGCGGATTATAATCTCATGCCGGTACTGAGCGGTATGGGTAAGTACCTGATGAAGCTGGACACCGTATCGGAAGTGGGCAAGCGAAGCCTGAAACTGTCCGCATACCCAAAGGCATTAGAAGGTTTTAATTTCAACCGCAATTATCCGTTCAACACGGTGCTGCGCATTTTACCACGGTTGGAGTTGAACCGTGAAAGCCTGAAAGCCGAAGTAACCATCCCTCGCATTAATACGGATATAGATTTGCTGAACATACAAAAGCTTCCTTTTTTCAGGTTGATCATCTGCATCGGTACCGTATCGGACATGGTGTATAATCCGACGATCGATGATTATGAACCGATGGTATTTAACCTGCACGGTGCCAGCGAAACCTTGACCGGTGAATGGAACTCAACCCAGACCATCCTTCCCGAACATATCATGAGTGTTCAAATGGATCCCTCCCAAATAGCCGAACTTACCGACAATGTGACGGTGCTGTTGAGCATGGCGGTAGAATTCGGCAATGTAGGCTTTACGGGTGAGCCGGTGGAAGTGAAGTATGCCGGGTGCGGGAAGGTGCTTGTGGTTTCTTAGTAGGTAGTTTATAGTTTGTAGTTGGCATAAACAACATATATTCAATAACTTATCAAACTTATATCGAGGGTTTTACTTTATAGTAAAGCCCTCACTTGTAAACAAACCAACTAAAACAGTAAACCAACTTAGTCAACCAATTAACTTAACCAATCAAATTATACGTTCTTATCTGCGTAAATCCGCTAAATCCTTTGGAATTCCTAAATAGGAATGTACCATCCGCGTGCCATTCTTTATTCAAACAGGACAATATATTGTTCTTACTACTTAAAACAAAAAAGCTAATTCCAAATTAATCAATGAAGCCTTAATATTAACCAATTAACTATCATCCAACCAACCAATCAATCAAATAGTTAATTAACAAAACATCTTTTTTAAACTCTACAGAAATTAAAATTAATTTGTACATTTGTCCGACAAATCGTATTTAATGTTTAAATATCTATATTATCGTTTTTGGTTATATTCCCTCCTGTGTGTTTTAATAACTAGCTGCTCTGTTATGCCCAATGAGCTGAAGACTGCCGAACAATTGATGGAGACGGCACCCGACTCGGCGTTACATATCCTGCAACATCTTTCACCGTACAAACATGACTCGGGTTCAAAACGGGCACTCTATGGGTTGTTGATGATTCAGGCACTGGATAAAAACCTGATGCCGCTGAAACCGGATTCATTGCTCGACTTTTCGATCGGTTATTACCTGGCCAATGGTGATCATGAACATCTGGCGGCGTGTTATTTATTCAAAGGGCGATCGTATAAAAATGCATTCCAATATGATAAAGCGATGGAGTTTTTATTAAAAGCCATGGATATGGTTCAGGTTAAAAATGACAACCTTTTATTGGCAAGAATCTACTTTAGCATGGGTGACATTCACTTACAACAGCGGGATTATAAGTTATCACGACAGAAATACACCCTTGCGCACGAATTTTATACAAAAGCAAAGAATCAGAAGATGGCTTTTTATCCCCTGCTGGATATTGGCACAAGTTATCATGCGGCCAAAGACTACAAAAAAGCACAGGATTACTATCGTAAAATTTATTCACGACCAATGGACTCCTTACAAAAGGGATTCCTGTTGCAGGAAATGGCCATAAACTTCTACGACTACCAGAAATTCGATTCCGCCAACGTTTATTTCCGACAAGTGATTCATTACCCCTATATCGGAAATAACCGGGCCATTCGTTATTATTACTATGCCGACCTGCTTTTTGATATGAAACAGGTGGATTCAGCCTATTATTATGCCAAAAATTCATTCAATTACAAACCGGACATTTTCACACAACGTGAATGTTACCGGATAATGACCAATGCGGATTATTTAAATAGAAACTTGCCTGAGATGTCGAAGTATATGAACAAATATGTGGCATTGGGTGATTCCTTACGAAAAATTGAGAGTCAAACCAAAGGGATTATTTTGGAAACTATCCACAACACAGACATACAAGTGGTAAGAAGTAAAAGTATGTTGTGGTATGTTGTTTTTTTCTTCCTCGTGATCATTATCACAGGCCTAACATTTTATTCAAGATATCGCCATCGGACTGAGTGGGAGAAATTGCAATCAGAGGAAACGCATTTAAAACAAAAAGAAGATCGGATTGAAACGTTGGGTAGCTACAGGAAATCTTTGCTTTTGAAAATTGATGCTCACAAAGCCGAACAAGTGAATGATCGAAAAAAAGCGAATGCAGCTGAAAAAGAACAATTGGACCGTAGAATTTATGAAGATTTATTACACCTGAGTGATCCTGATTACTTTTACAAAAAAATGGATGCTGTGCTCAACAAACTGGTCAGTAAATTAAAAAGCCGTTATCCTTCCATCAATGACCGGGAATTAAATTGGTGCTGCCTTCATTTATTGAATATACCCACTACCGATATTTATATGCTGCTCGATTATAAAGTAGACGGCCTAAAAAAAATGAAACAACGCCTGGCACTAAAAACCGGCCAGCCGGGAGTCATTGAACTCGATGACTTATTACACAGAATACTCTCCGAATAATTAAGATCTTATCATTTCAAACCATTTAGCAGAACTCTGTTTTTGCTTTCTCCACGGAAACGATGCCTAAAAAGCATCGTTTTTTCATGGTATCTGTTCCTTCCTAAAACGATGTCCCCCTTTTCCCTGAAAGACAGGCTTTAAGTCATTGATTTACATGATCTATTGTTATGTGTGTGTCCCCCTGTTTGTTGCCCTGAAATTTGGAAGAAGGGTAAAAGTAATCTTAATTTAGCACCTCGAACGTTCTGTATTTTTTGTTTATTCATCCTTTATTCACATTTAATTTTTTCACCATGAAAGCATTCAATTCTTGGATATTTAAAATCTGTCTTATTTTTTCATTTTTAATTTCAACTCCATTTTGTTTTGCCGGGGACATTCCAATAGCAAAAGATGGTAATAATCCTCCACCTAAGATTCAACCTCTTGAAATTACGAGTGTGATTCCGGTTGAAGCAACCATTAACGACCTTGAATTGGCAATTTATTTCGATTCATCGATCGGTGATGTGACAGTATCCGTGGTGGATGCATTAAACTTTACGGTGTATCAGGAAACAGTTGATACCAATTCCACTTCAGAAATTCATATCCCTGTAGATGCTTGGACAAGCGGTGAATATAGTTTAAAGTTTACCTATGGAAGCACAGCCTTACAGGGTGATTTTGTGATTCAATAAATTAAAATAAAAAATTAGCGGTACAGTCGATGATGGTGTAGTGAACCAAAAAACATTTGTCTCTTAGCCTAAACTGTATTCAAATCATTTCGGACAAATGTGAACGTAATTTTGCATAGACTGTACCGCTATTAATTTAAAAAGATATTTAATTTAGAAGCCATTAGTAAAAATAATAAATAAAAACAAATTATGGAAACATACTTAAACAGGAGCGGTAATTCACCGGTAACAAATTACCAAATAACAGACACATCTATAACCGTTTGGTTTGGAGCTAAACCCTATTCGTATAGCTACAGTGGTAAAGCCGGGAAAATGAATGTAGATATCATGAAAGGGCTTGCCAGAGGTGGTTCGGGCCTGAGTGCCTATATTACCCGAAATGTAAGAAATTCTTATGATTAAGAATGATAATAATACAGATTTTACTATCCTATGCCGGCAAGATTTGTAAAATATCTGGATTCGGCCTAAGTGCTCGTTGAATCGTGTAGATAAAAACTTATTAATGAAACCTGATAAAGGATAATACTTGATTTACAATCAATTAATTCACATCAAACGTATGAAACATCTTTACAAAACTACGCCTTATTTATTGTTACTCGTCTTTTTACTCGTCTTTTCCATTCAAGTGAAAGGACAAAACATAGTCAGTTATGCATACGATAACGCGGGTAACCGGATATCCCGAAAAGTAGTTGATCTTGGCAGTAACCCCACTCATGCGAAAAAAACCGTTGATGACACTCCTGCTCCTCCTGTAGAGGACCAGCTTGGGGAACGGAAGATAACCATTTACCCCAATCCAACCAAGGGAGCGTTGGCAGTAGGGATTACCGGGGGCAGTGACAAGGATGACATTCGGATTATGGTGATGAGTTCACAAGGAATTCAACTGCAAACAATGAAAACGGCGATCGGTACCACAAGGATTGACATGAAGGCCTATCCTTCCGGATGGTACATTCTCAAAGTACAGGCAGGAGATAAGGCGACGGAATTTAAAATTATAAAACAATGAATTTAAACTATTTAACATTATCAGGTGCAAGCACGCTGACAGGTTATACATGTGTAAAATAAAAAATAATCAATCAATAAAATACACCATCATTTATGAAAACACCCAAATTAATTACGGTAATAATTGCCATTCTGTTGTCCTCAAATTTATTATTTGCCACTGATCCATTAAACGGAAAAGCAGACAATCTTGCCGATATGCTGACCGAGAAGCTCAGTAGCAACGTACAACTCACTGACAGCCAGAAAATAGTTGTAAAAAAAAGTGTAGAAGAATTTATTGCCAAGATGGAAAGTGCCGATAAAAAATTGACTGACAGCGATAAATTCAATGCAAAGAAGCAGGCATCGGATGAATATGAAACCATATTGGGTACGATACTCACTGACGATCAAAAAGCTAAGTTTAAAGAAAAAGGCAACAAGCAAAAGTCGAAATGAAAAAAGAACATACCCAAAAACATGTACTAAAAAATAAGAAAACAACAAACAAAACAGCCAAATGAAAACAATATACATATTTCTTGCCTTACTTCTGTTTCTTATAGCTATCCCTGTAACTGCAGCGGGCATACATCCGGTAGATGAGAATTTCGTTATATCCATTACCAGTGATTATGTAAATAAAATGAACGAAACATGGAACGTGACAACTTCAGATCTAACGAAACCCCTGGTTATTACCTATACGATTGGAACCGAAAGTAATTTCGACTGGCTGACCATAAACAATGTAGATAATTTTGGAAATGTTACTTCCCAATTACTTAAGATTTCTGGAACTCAAAGTGGAACAATTTCAACATTAACTCCAAATGGTAGAGTGCAAGTTGTTTTTACATCGGATGACAGTTATTGTTATGTAACCAATCCGAGTATTTATAGTGGAATAAATGTTTCTTTTGCTGTGAATTCAAATAACATTATAAATAACTCCCTACAGGTAACAGGTAATTCGTATGTGACAGGAAAATTAGGCATAGGTACATACTCACCAACAACGCCATTGGATGTATATGGTAATGCTACTTTTGGGACAAATTATAAGATTAAAGTAATGGACTTTCCGGGTCAAACCTCATGGATTGATATGCCTATTGCGACATCAAAAGCATGTGGAATAGGCACAGGAGGTCCAGGGCAAAATGCTTGGATTGGTTATGCAGGACTCGCTAACCAATGGTTTACCGGATCGTCAGCAGGCGATGTTTGTTATCGAAATTCCGCAGGGAAACTCTTATTTGGGAATACCTCAACGTATGTGGCAATGGCTATTACTGGAAATAATGTGGGAATTGGAACTATGACACCAAGAGCAGCACTCGATGTAGCAGGAAGTGTGATTACATCGGGAAGTATAAATGCAACCAATGAAATGATTGTTACGGGTTCAGGAGCAGATATAGGAGGCACTGTTTCGATAACAAATACTGCAAAAACTTCAGCAGGACAAGCTTCCACCTGGAGAATTTATAATATGAGTGGTTCATATGGCAATTCTCTTCAATTTTGGGCATACGATAATATTGGATGTGTTTCGGGCGGAATGTGTGCATCTCGGTTAACATTAATGGATAATGGAAATATCATCACTGGCGGAAAGATCGGCATTGGATTATCGGATGCAGTTACAAAATTAGCTGCTTCACCGTCGGATGAATTACTGACCGTTAACGGCACTATCCACGCAAAAGAAGTGAAAGTTGATTTAACCGGATCACTTGCTGATTACGTATTCAACAGTAACTACACCCTAATGCCACTGTGTAAAGTTGAACAATATGTAAAGACCAACAGCAGATTGCCTGAATTGCCTTCGGCAGAGGAAGTTAAAAGGAATGGACTTAGCCTGGGTGAAATGCAAAACAAATTGTTGCAAAAGATTGAAGAACTGACACTGTATGTGATTGGCCAGCAAAAGAAGATTGACGAATTGGAGCAAAGACTAAAATAGCCACTCACCCTTACCTCTTCTCAAGGAGAGATAAGGGTTAATTTACTCGGATTCATTTCAAACGCCTCTAAAAGCCTCTCTTTTTAGAGAGAGGCTTTGAGGGTGGCATGTAATTTTATTTTAACTACATCAACTTCATAACTACTATGATCCACACATACTATCGCATTATATTAGCAATATTACTCTCTGGTTTAGGAACCATCACCGGATGGGCACAAACAATACCTCAGCCCAGCTACACACTACCAGACATTGAAACAGGAGCTATAAAAGCGTATGTAGCCCGTGATTTTGTATCATTGAAACCTGGATTTATTTATACAGCTTCGGGTACCAACACCTTTAATGCCAAAATTGATGCAGGGCTGTTATTCCCTCCTGTTCCGGACACATATGTGTTTTCTGACGGATCAACTTCACTAAATCCGACAAAATTAATAAATTCTATTACAGAAACAGGAACACAAACGGTAGGGAGTATCCCCGGAAGTGCAACAGTGAGCCCAACAGGGGCAGCAACCTATCAAATACCAATAGAAGTGCCACAAGGCATAAACGGCATGCAGCCTCAGGTTTCCATAGTTTATAACAGCCAGGGAGGATTTGGAGCACTTGGTATTGGTTGGGAATTATCGGCTGTCTCTTCCATAAGCAGAACACCTCAGAACCTGTATTATGACAAAGTTAATGGGAAAGTTGAAACTAATTCCGTTCAATTCAATGACAAAGACAGACTGTTCATAGATGGTCAACGGCTGATTTACATATCGGGAGGGACAGGAAACTTGACTACTGGAGCTACCTATGCTACGGAAGTGGAAAATTATGCCCGGGTTGTATATAATGGTTCTGTATTTACCCTTACCACCAAGGACGGGAAAATCATGGAATATGGTAATTCATCTACTTCGTTATTGAAAAATGCAAATGATGCCACTGATCCAAGAATCCTAGCCTGGAAAATAAATAAAGTTACCGATACGTACGGCAATACTATGACCTATACTTATTCTGATAATGGGCAATACCTTCAACAAATTGCCTATGCGGGACAGACCGTTGAATTTGCTTATAATCAGATTATGGATGTTCCGAAGAAGTCATTTACTAATACATTCTTGGTAACCCAACCTAAACTATTAAGCGCAATTACCACCAAATCGGGTGCAACAATTCTAAAAACAGTTGGATTTACATATACTTCAACATCCGATAACCGTTTAAAAACAGTATCGGAAACAGCATCGGATAATTCAAAATTAAATTCAACAACCATTAATTGGGGGATTGAAAGCAGTGGATTAACTCTAACAAAGATTGGTGCTTCTACTAATGCATTTCTAAATTCTCAGGGTGAGGGAAAGGCATCTGTTCAATTTGCGGATATAAATGGCGATGGATATCCAGACAGAGTAGAAATGTGGACAGGAACAAGTAGTGGACCCGGACATATAATGGCATATATCTATGATAAAGTGAATAAAACATTTACAAATTCAGTTACAGCTTCTTTAGATATTACTTATAGTGATTTTGACAAGTATAAACCTCAGATGATACTTAGCGATATCAATAACGATGGTCAGGCTGAAGTAATGTATACTAATTTTGGAGGATTATATGCATATAAATATGATAATAGGTCCAACTCCTTTTTGCCGGTTTTTACCGATAATACATCCTGGCAATGGACCGACCCTATTATTGGAATATACTCAGAAGACATGAAAGTAAAGCTAGTTTCTGTTGATGTAAATCATGATAATTATAATGATTTAGTATTAATTTATAATGACAATGGCAGCAATACTGGTTATGCCGTATATTTTGGCAGTCAGACAGGATTGCAGACTACACCAAGTTATAATTCAATAGCAATAAATGCATTTGAGAATTTTGAAATTGGTGATTTTAATGCGGATGGGGAAATAGATGTATATGGCTCCCGCTGTTGTAATGATGTAAGTGCAATTGATAAAGATTATAACTATTTAAGATTTAAATCGAATTATGAATATTTCCAAGCTGCATCCACCGAAAAAAGATGCACCGGAGATTTGGATGGTGACGGTTTAAGTGATATGTTAATTCAGGAAAATAGTAATGGGAAATGGTTCATTTACAGAAATGATGGGGATTTTAATCTTACCCATATACCAATTAATGTAACTCAAAACGGAGCTCCATATCAGTTACCACAATTCGGAAATCATGATACAAATAAACAGGTATTTTATTTTCTCGATTTTAATGGTGATGGGTTACTGGATATTGTTTCTAATTCTCATTATATTGCGTACTGGCAAAATGGGAATGCTATATATCAAAATTCTATAACCTTATTTAGGAATAAAGGTAATTTTAATTTTGAATTTGAGAAGGATTTTGAATTCGAGGGTAAAATATCTAATTTAAATACAGTAACCGATATAAATGGTGATGGAGTTGCGGACTTAGTAGTATGTGTTAATAGGGATAATCAAAATATAGCTAACAATTATGATTATTATTCTATCAGTATGCCTAATGCTACACTACGAAATCGGGTAACGGGTATCACCAATGGTATGGGACAAACAAATATATTTGCTTACAAAAACTTTACCTCCGAATACGACCAAAGGACAACATATACCGCACCCTTACGTAATGTCAAAGCACCCATCATGGTAGTGGATACAGAAACTGATCCGGATGGAAGTGTGACGTCTTATACGTTTGAAAAACCAATAATGCATACCGAAGGGAAGGGATTCCTGGGATTCACAACCGTGACGGCTGTCAATACAACAAAGAACGCAAAAATTGTCAGTAATTATGAAATTGAACCTAACTATTTTGGAGTAAATCTGAAAACACAAACTATTACTACGGCCAATGATCTTGCTGTTTCATCCTCAACACAAACGAATGGCATTAAAGTAATTGATGCGGTTAATAAACGTTATATACCCATTGTCACAGAACAAACAAGCACAGATGATTTTAAAGGCATATCGCAAACTGCTACAGCAGATTACAGTTTATATCCTGATAAAATCACCCAAAGTATAACAGTAGGCGATTTGACCACCTCAACAGTGACTACCAATACCGGTCCATTAGGTAAAACCCCTTATTTACCTGCAAGTGTAACCACTACCCGTACTCAGAACGGACAGTCTGATACACGGACAACCAGTTATGCCTATGAATTTTATGGTTCCCCCGACATATATAAAATAAAGAAGACCACCATAACCACCGATCCACTGGATACAGATTACCCAGTCAGTACCGAGTACAGCAACCCGGACACTTGGGGGCATATGCGAACCATCACGGTAACTGCCAAGGATCAAACGGGTACATTAAAACCACGATCCTCTACAGTTAGTTATAGTTCTTCTGAAAATCCATCGGGGAGGTTTATGGTATCCAAAACCAACCTGTTAAGCGAAACGACGAACTATAGCTGGGATGAAACGCTTGGTTTGCTCAATACTGAAACGACCGTGGTTGGTGGTGTCAATGGTGTTGGAGGCACCAGCAGAACCACTTCCTACACGTACAATGGTTGGGGGCAATTGGTTGAGACCAAATATCCCGACGGAATACGCAAAGCCAATGTAGTGCAATGGAACAGTGATACTTCCGCTAAATATTACACCTATTCCGAGATATCCGGTCAAGCACCGGTGTTGGTTTATTACGATGCATTAGGGCGTGAAATAAAAAAAGAAACCAAAGGACTCAATGGAAATACCATACGGGTGTTTACAACTTATAAAAGTGATGGAAAGGCAGATAAAGTTTCCGAACCTACTTTTAATTCTACGTTTAATCCGGCAACCGATAAACATACTGTTTACAGCTACGATGCCGATTACGGGTATGTTTCTTCAGTAACTACCCCTGTGGGAACAACCAGCACGGTTTATGATAAAGTCAATAAGCTAAAAACAACTGTTACCTCACCCGAAGGAACGTCCATAACTGTAACAAATGCCGCCGGACAGATAATGACCAGTACCGTGAACGACAAAACAGTAACTTACACGTATTATCCTACGGGACTGACCCATACTTCCACCCCCGAAGGCGGGCAAGCAGTCACCATGGAGTACAACCTGCAAGGAAAACGGACCAAGCTGATAGACCCGGATGGAGGAACGGTTGAATCCCATTTCGATGGTTTTGGTGAATTGATCTGGGAGAAGCAATTGGTACATAATGCTACTGATTTTATTACCACTACAAATACGTATGATGCTGACGGTTTAGGATTATTGAGTAACATTAACCGGAACGGTGAAATTACCGCATATACTTACGATCCCAACATAAAAGGCCGGGTGAATGGAATAGAACTAAAAGACAAGAACAGTCAGGTTAAAAACAGGCAAACCTTTACCTATGACCCAACCAACTTAACGGACAGGGTAACCAATGTAAAAGAAGAAATTGCTGACATTAATGGCAACCTAAGGACCTATAACACCGGCAAAGAATATGATGTTTTGGGTAGGATAAAGAAAGAAATCTATCCTTCAGGCTATTATACGTTGAATACCTATGACAACTATAGCAACCTGACCGAAGTAAAGGACAATGTTCGTTCAATATGGAAAGCCGATGCCGAAAATGCATTGGGCCAGGCAATCAGTATTTATAAAGGCGCAAAAAAAACAACCTACACGTATGACCTTGTAAACCATCAGACAACTTCCATTTATTCAAGTGGTATAATTGATTATACGTATGGATATTATGATGCTGATGATACGCATCATGCCAATAATCTTGCAATGCGTGCAGATGGAATTAAAAATCAAAGTGAACATTTCAGCTACGACCCCCAAAACCGGCTGACCAACTGGGATGTTACACAAAGCGGCATAACAACCTATAACTCGATGAGTTTTGATGACAATGGCAATATCAATCATAAATCGGATTTAGGTGCTTTCACGCTGAAATATGGCGGTGAAAAAGAAGATGGTACCGGAACAAGTTCCACAATTAAGTCAGGTGTTGCCAATGGAGCACTTACAGGGACTCATGCATTGACTTCCATTTCAGGAGTACCGGCTATTCCCTTTCCACAAGTTGACTTAAACGTAACGTATACTGACTTTAAGAAAATTGCTACTTTAGACGAAGGAACAAAGCATTACGAAATTACCTATGGAGCGGACGACCAACGGCGAATGTCGGTCTATTATGCGAACGGTAAATCACTGGGTGTTCCGCCTACTTTGACCCGTTATTATCTGGGTGATTACGAAGAAGAAGTAGGTGCGGATGGCAAAGTACGGAAAATTCATTATCTTAGCGGTGCCATTCTGATACAGAATGAAGGGAAAGCGGATAGCTTACTTTACACGTATCACGATGCACAAGGTTCTTTGATCGTGCTGACTGATGCAGACGGAAATCTGTTAACCAAATCGATCAATGGTAAAGATGAAGAAATAGGAAGATTCGCGTATGATCCCTGGGGTGTACGGCGTGATCCAACCGATTGGAATTTAAAAGATAGCCGAACTTCATTTATAATTAACCGTGGCTATACTGGACATGAGCATCTAGATGCTTTTGGAATTATCAACATGAACGGGCGCGTTTATGATCCATTGACGGCACAATTTTTTAGTCCCGATCCTAATTTACAGTCACCTGGTGACTGGCTGAATTATAACCGGTATGGGTACTGCATGGGGAATCCTTTTAGGTATACCGATCCGAGTGGGAATAGTTGGTTAACGACAATAGCAGGAATTGCAGTTGGTGTAGGGGTGACCGTACTAACCGCTGGTGTAGGGGCAGGTCCTGGACTTCTTCTTGCTGCAAGTATTTTAGGTGCAAGTGCTTCTAACGCTACAAGTGCAATATTAAGTACGGCTTTGAATGGTGGTAGTTTTGGTGATTGTTTTCTGGCCGGAGTGAAGGGTACAATATCAGGAGGGGCAACAGCAATGTTAACGGGAGGAACAGGCGTTGTTGGTGATTTATTTGGACATAATGTTGGTACCATTGGCCATGAATTACTTCGTGCGGGAAGTCATGCCACACTCAGTGGTTTAATGTATGTAGCACAAGGAGGCGATTTTAAAGAAGGTTTTGCTGTAGGTGCGGTTTCCTCTTTGGTAGGTTCTGGACTACAGGCAGCAGGTGTTGGTCCTGTTTTAGGAATCCTAGCCTGTGGAGCGGCAGGAGCAGGAACAGGAGCTTTAATGGGAGGCGATCCAGTAAAAGGGTTTTTTCAAGGAGTTGCTATTGGTGCATTGAATCATTATGTAAAACAACCCGATGGAAGATTCATGTGGGAAGGACCTGAGACTACAATTTATGGGCATCATACTATACTTGGACAGACTGCTGCTTGGTGGGCAAGATCTTCCGGGGCTATCAATCAGGTTAATGTTGAGTTTGATGTAATATTGGGTGCAAGGTTGATTTATAGTGCTGCTAGTGCTGCCGTAAGTGAAGCTGGTGCAAATAAGGGGGTTACAGTTATTGGAGAAGGAATGGGAAGGGTAGAAGCTGCTGCTTCAAAAATTCCGGGCTCTGTAATCTTAAACGATATGCCCGCATTTACTGGTAATGTTGAACAAGTTACAAGTCAAATGATGCAATATAATCGTCAATGGATGTTAGATCAACTGAGAAGTGGTAATACAATAATAGATATAGGTATTGATATTAATAGAGCTCAACCTAGTATTTTTTATCAGATGGAGCAAAATATGATTAAAAATTACAGATTTCTTCACCCATAATAATTAATATATCTAATGATTGAAGCTAAAAAATATATAGAAACAGTAAAAGATTATTACTCATTTCTTATTACCGAATGTGATTTATTAATAATTAACGAAAAGATTCGTGGAAATGCTTTTTATGATATTCAATATGGAGATAAAACAAAAATTATTTCTATTTCATATGAAAATATAGAGGATTATTTTCAGGTAATTATTTTTAAATTGCAAAACGGAGAAATTCCTGATTATGACGATGAAACGAAAACTTTGCACTTAAACAAACTTAATGAGGCTATTCTTTCAAAAATAGACAAGAACGAATTCTATTTAAATAATGTGTACTTCTCCAAGTTCCATTCGAGGGAAAAATTACAAAAAAAAATATTGAAATCAGCAAAGGAACTTCGACTTTTTCTAAAACATTATAGTGAATGGTAATGTATCAGATTTGGCGTTATCAAAATAAATGCTCGTAGATCAATACTGATTTATAAAAACAGGAAGAGAAATGGTGGGTGTATGCCTGCCATTTTCTATTTTAGGGGTTTTAACGAATTAAAAAGAGGAAAATGGATCAAAACCATGCTCCAGATTTGGCGTTAACCATAAGCTGTATAGTACATGATGTTCGGCGATAGTTCCAGACTGTTGGATAGGTGTCTCATGTCTTGTTTTTTGTTTACAAAAAGATGCATTTAGAAGCTCTCACTTGAATAAAAATCTTTCAGACATACAACTTTTACAAAATTCCCCATTAATTCTCATCTTTTTATTTCACTGTATATTAGATGTTTAAAAATTAGTTTATACAACTTGTAGTACAACTTGTACATGAGTTATTTTGGTGTGCCGTAATTTTGCTTCGTCGAAAGGAGATAAGGGCCCGTGTCACTGATGGACAGAGTTATTTTCAAGTTATTCACTAAATACTTTAAACATTATGAGTATTAGTCAGAACCCTATGACGGGGGAAATGCGTCAGTCAATGGCAAATTTTGTAACGACCGTTTGCCACGGTCAAAATATCATTAGAGCGAAGGTGTTCAAACCCCGCAATGTGAATTCAGCCGCCCAACAAATGCAAAGGGCAAGTTTTAAACTGATCATCGATGCCTACGATTCATTTGGTGGTATCACCGATGCCGGCTTTCCGGGGCGTCCAAAGATCTATTCGCCTTATAACGCGTTTATGAAAGCGAACCTGGACAATGCCATCGACAGGACGGGTGCCATTCCGGTGATCGATTACAGCAAGATGATCGTAGCGGAAGGTTCTTTGCCACAAGTGGAGGTTGCATCAGCTACAGTGGGTGCAACCGGTATCACCATTTCGTATGCCACGGATACCACCATTGCGAAGGTATCGGCCTCCGATCAGGTAATTGCCTTTGCCAAGACAGCAAAAGGTCAGTTGGGGGTAGTCCGTAAGGCCCGTGGTGGAGAAGCAACGGGTACTGTTCTTATTCCGTTTAAAAACCTCAGTGCCTCGGACATTGTCTGCTGCTTTGTTTTTATCCTGAATGTGGATGGTACCAAAGCTTCGAAATCGGAGTTTGTACAGGTGGTGTAACCCCAAGCCCCTAAAGGGGATGTAAAGAATGGTGTTTTTAAGATTCTGCGGTTAGCCGCGCTATCGTTGTAGAGAGAGCCACGAATGATTGAAAGATTGTTTGTGGCTTTTTTACCACCCCCGTCCTTCCGGATATGTCTTTCATAAAAAGAGAATTGCATTCCACTACTTTCAAATATTAAAATATATTCACTACATTTGTAATCCTTAAATTCATTCAGAAAATGAAGTTCAAGAATCAATCAGAAACCCTATTATCTATGACAATCCGGTGAGGTTAGAAATAGTAAACCGGGAGCAAGATTACGCGTATAGTTCGGCCATTGATTGGGCTGGTGGAAAGGGATTACTGGAAGTAACATTAGTATAAACAGAAGAGTTTATCGGATTACAAATCCTTATAATACAGTAGGTTGGGATGACACATCCCAACCACAGGCATGACCATTTGTGCATCTATATATAGAGTTTTGTATATCCGGGGGGACGGGGGTATGATACGTTTGATTATGGGGCAAGGGGGTATTATGCAGCGAGTGGGAGGTTTATGACTGTTGATCCACTGGCAGAGATTGATTGTAGTATCAGTCCGTATGCATATTGTAAAGGGAATCCGGCTAATATGGTTGATCCCACAGGGATGTTAGCATCAACACATACCGATGAAGATGGAAATGTAGTTGAAGTTTTTAATGATGGTGACTTAGGAGTTTACCAACATAAAGGAGATAGGGCAGAGGCTAAAGAAGAAGTTGATAATAATCATAGTAATAATAATACTTCGGCAGGTGGTGAATATATGGGTTCTACTGCATATTGGGATGAGTTTGTTGATAGATATCCTAATGGAATTCTAATAAGAAATGCTAATGGTAGTTATAAACCATACGATAATTATCAGATAAGCTTTGATGAAGAAGATACATGGGATGATGAAATTTCTCGTTATTTTTCAATGTCGGGATTATTTAATATCGTGGACTTAGCTTTAGAGTCAAGACCGGGAAAGTTTTTTGATTTAAAATCTCATACATCAAATATTGGCAAAAAACTGAATGGAAAATATGCTACCGCAGAGAGTGCAGGAAATTATTTAGCGGGACTAAATGCAGCATCTCGTGTAGGTTTTGATTTATATATGCGACTTGCTGGAAGTGTACATGCAACAGGTAGTAGTAAATCAGCTTTAGTAAATAGTTTTATAACTGGCAAAGTATATGGTCCCTATCCTTGGTATGGCGAAATAAATTATTGTGCTCGTAGGGTTATGGAAGGATGGTTGGCCAATCCAAAAGCTAATGATAGATCTACGGTACTTCAGAGAAGCCGATTAACATATTTAACAAAATAGAAATGAAAGCATTTATTTATATTTTATTATCAATATTATACAGTTGTAGTAATATTTCGAATAGCGAAAAACAAAAAATATATAACCCAATTAATGGAGAAGTGATATATTTAAAATATTGTCTTTATGATAATGGTCATGAAGCTACTTTTATTTCATTAGATAGCATTTATAAAGATCCTGTTGATTCAATAAATGAATATATTTGTTATCATGATTATCCAATATATTTTTATAATTTATCAAGTGATACTTTAACTATTTATGGCTATGCTATTTTTCAAGTACCAAAAAAATCTCAAATGTTTAAAACAAAAATAAGAATGGTAGATATGGATGTTGTAGAATGGAATGAGATGAAAAAAGATTATAAAAAATTAGGATTAAAAGTTTTTCCTACTTGCCATTTTAATGAAGAGAATACTGTAAAAGTTGATGATTAAATTTGATAATATATCTGGGTTTCCCGTCCTTAAGGATGTGCCCGTCCTTCCGGATCTGTCTTTCATTAAATGAGAAAATGGTAATGCCTGACAGGTGGGATAAATTATCCCACCTTCTTGTATTATAAGGAATTGCATTCCGTTACTTTCAAATATTAGAATATATTCACTATATTTGTAATCCTTAAATTCATTCAGAAAATGAAGTCAGGAATTAATTAAAACCCTATTAGGTATAGTTCGGCCATTGACTGGGTTGGTGGAAAGGGATTACCGGAAGTAACAGTAGTATTACCTGAAGAGTCTAGCGGATTAAAAATCCTCATAATACAGTAGGTTGGGATGACACATCCCAACCACAGGCATGTCCATTTGTACATATATATAGAGAGATTTGTATATCCGGGGGGACGGGGGAGAAGCAATTAGTACATAATGCTACTGATTTTATAACTACCACAAATACATACGATGCTGACGGTTTAGGATTATTGAGTAACATTAACCGGAACGGTGAAATAACCACCTATAGTTACGATCCCATCATCAAAGGCAGGGTTAACGGAATAGAACTAAAAGACAAGAACAGTCAGGTTAAAAACAGGCAAACCTTTACCTATGACCCAACCAATATAACGGACAGGGTAACTAATGTAAAAGAAGAAATTGCTGACATTAGCGGTAACCTGAGGATCTATAACACCGACAAAGAATACGATGCTTTGGGTAGGATAAAGAAAGAAATTTATCCTTCAGGCTATTACACGTTGAATACCTATGATAACTACAGCAACCTGACCGAAGTAAAGGACAATGTTCGTTCAATATGGAAAGCCGATGCCGAAAATGCATTGGGTCAGGCAACCAGTATTTATAAAGGCGCAAAAAAAACAACCTACACGTATGACCTTGTAAACCATCAGACAACTTCCATTTATGCAGATGGTATCATTGATTATACGTATGGATATTACGATGCTGATGATACGCATCATGCCAATAATCTTGCAATGCGTGCAGATGGAATTAAAAATC
>CAIYOZ010000050.1 GCA_903927945.1 uncultured Bacteroidales bacterium
CATTTTTAATTATTACACCAATTACATCGGCTCGTAGTTCAAAATCAAATCGCTCTCTTTGCCTGGAACCTGATTTGCCTATATATTTATCGGTTATTTCTTCTAACGAATATTTTTTCATCTTTTTTACTTTTCTGTGTAATACGTTTTCATTATTTTCAGTGCTTTATCTATTTCTTGCTTAGGCACTTTCCAATCCTTCTTTGCAAATCCATGGGTGCAGACTACTATTTTAGGTTGCTTTGAATATTTATCCATAAATGCCAGTAACCTGACTTGATTCCCCATATAACGGGTTCTGAATTCCCAAATTTCATCTGTGAGTTTTTTAAATAGCTCTGAATCATTTATCATTCGTACTTTCCATAAATTATATACTACTTTCTCCCTGGTTTTATCGTCTAATGAATCCAGGAATTCATCAACTTCTTGCAAAAGTATAATGTCGAACCTGTATTCCATTTAAATATAGTTGTTGCAAAGATATATATTTATTTCCTTATAGGGATACTTTATTACGTTTTTATACCATTAGTTAGACTCTGCTTGCAGAAAAGCAATACTCATTAGTTTAAAAGCACTCTATACTTCTTTATATCCTCGCAAAATCGAATCCGAAACGGTCTTCCAAATGCTTCCAAAACTCTTCAATACCCTCTTCCAAAGGAATACATCCTTTCGGGATCTTCTCATTATCAGGACACGAAAGTTTAACAACTCGCTTATGTTTTTCCAATTCCCTTAGAATTTTTCGTCCGGTTGATGTACTATCATCAATGTTAGCAATTACTGACATAATTTCTACGTTTTATCCTGCGAATATACGCACTTCTGATTTACCGGATAACAATACTAAGTGAAAAATTGTTTATGTTGAATTAGAGTGAATCTTATTTGTGATATTAGATGCCTGACTTAAACAGCACGATGATTAACTGTTCTTTACTCCCACACAATACAATCCCTTAGTTTGCAGTTAGAATATATTTAAATGTTAATTCTTTACTTTTGTTGTATAAAAGATGGAATTAACCAACACAGTGTCGGGGTCCTTTTAGTAAGATTCGTAATGAATTAAAAAACGAAGCGGATTATTTTATCGCTTCTTTACCGATTTTCTATTGATGATTAATAACTTTATTTTGCCTTCGTCGTTCAGCCTTTCACTTCCACATTCACCGGTCTAATTCCAAATCCCATTCATTTCAGTCAGTACAATAGGCTTTCCATCGGTTACCAGGATGGTGTGTTCGTGTTGAGCCATAAACCCGCCTTTATTCCCGATCATAGTCCAACCATCCACTAATGTCTCGGCATACGTTGAAGTGGTTGAAATAAACGTTTCGATAGCAACAACTGAGTTCTTACGGAATCGTCCGGTAATCTGTCTGTCTTTATAATTCGGTATTTCCTCCGGTTCCTCATGGAGTTTTCTTCCCACACCATGTCCGGTCAGATTCTTGATCACTTTGTAGCCTCGTTTTTTTGCTTCCGTTTCTATTAAAAGCCCTATATCCGAAATACGTACTCCTCCTTTTATGTTATAAATGGCTTTATGCAAGATATCCTTGGAAGCATCAATGAGTTCTTGATAGTTATATTTATCACTCCCTAATACAAAGGAGCCACCGTTATCCGAAAAATACCCATTTAGCTCGGCAGAAACATCTATGTTTATTAAATCGCCTTCCTGCAATATCAAACGATTCGAGGGGATACCATGACAAAACTCATTATTGACACTTATACAGGTCCAACCGGGGAAGTGATAGCTTTCTTAAGGTGCAGATTTTGCACCCATCTCCATCAATAGCTTTCCTCCAAACTCGTCTAACTCTTTGGTTGTCATGCCCGGTCGTACATAGTTTCTCATTTCTTTGAGCGTATAGGCAACAGCTTCGCTTGCTTTTTTAATCCCAATAAGTTCTTCTTCTTTAGTTATCGACATGTGGATTCTATATTTAATTTTGTTTTTTACAAACCCGGATCAACTAGTGTGCTGTACTCTTCCGGTGCTCTTCGCCTGAATGATCCTATAGCAAAATTACGAAAAATGTCAATGTAATGACGTAATTACATATAAAATAGTCAACGCAATGACGTAATTATTGTTTTATTTTCGAATCAGTTCTTCACTTCCACCCACACCGAATTCGAAACCCTTCCCCCATCAACGCTCAGTACTAATGCATAGCAGCAAACCACCTCTTCCGCGTGCAGTTCCGGGTATTTCAGCTGGAGGGTACCATTGGATCCTTGTCCAATGAATTGCCGGCTGTCAGCAGTTCACCGGTTTTTAACAGGGCACAGGCAATGATTTCATCGGTGGAATATAATTTAGGAATCAAGTCATGGGCATTATAGCTCAGTGTTATTCCTTCGGCATCGATCGTGGCATCGATTATCGTCACGGGTGGCAAGGAACCTTTGGCAAGAAGCATCAGGGGATAACTGATCACCGGGGAGGCATCCATCCCGAAACAAGTTTGTAGTTCAACCCCTCTCTTTCCAGTCTAAATCCGACCAGGGTTCGGAGAGGTTTACCCCATTCAACCCTCACTGAACCCCCTCTGAAATACGACCATATATAGAGCTAACTAAGGGCAAGCTCCGGAGCCGGGAAAAGGTGTGGGATAAGGCAGATCAGGTGGTTGGAGATTCACTTTTGGCAGTTGACGGTATCACACGAAAGATTCCGGCAATTCGGGTGAATTGTCGGAAAGATCAGGTATACATTTTGCACGAATCAATTAAAACGAGATTCCGGCAACGAAAAAAACGTCTTCGGTATTCAGGTTGGCACCGAGGATACCGTAGATGGGCAGGCTGAATTTATCGGTCAGGACGATCGACTTATTCAACCTTATCCCAACATTGGTAATGGCGAATCGGGAATTGTTATAGAGTTGGGGGCTGTCAATGAGTGAGGCACCCAAGAATGCTTTGGCAGTTGGAGCGATTGGATAATTCAATTCGACATACGTGGAAAAGGCCTGACTGCCACCGGCTTTTTTGTCGGCACCGTAAAAGGCAGTATTGACGGCGACACTCAACGGGAATGATTCAATACCGGCATACGCAAACGAACCCTCGAGAATGTGGTCGGTTTCCCGTTTGTGGTAATTGAAATAGCTTCTTCCGGGCGTAAAGATCCAGTTATAATCGTTCAGGGTCAGTGAAAACAAAGGGGACAGCGCGACAGTGGCATACGAATCGACTTCCTTCAGACTTCCGGAGAAGTTTCCGGACCCCGTAGCGCCAAGGGTTAGGCAACCCGACGTGTAGGCAACAGCCGGTTGGATATTCGGTTCATTCGATCCTTGTTTGATGCCCCGCCAGATATAGGAGCTGACCACATCCACATTTACTGTAAAGCCTTGGGCATTGATACTTGTAATTGAAAAACAAACATACAAACTTAAAGCGAAAATTATCCATTTTCTCATTTGATTCTTGATTAAGAGTTTTACGTAGTTTAGGTTATTTTTATACGGATTCCGCACTGAGCAACTTGCGGTAAATGCAGGTGGTGTTGGAGCAGATTTTACAACCATACTCGTGATGCTTCAGGTTCTTGCCGATACCAATCACGCCGCTGACCGATTTGCGCGGAGTCATCAGGGAGGAATCGCTCAGGGTAATGCCGGTGGAGTTCTCACCAATTAACTCAAAGAGAGCCTGCTGGTCGGAAAGGGGCCAGTTGCAGTAACCCGGACTGTAGCGGTTGGAGATTTTCAGATCCTGTGCGTGATAGGTAAGGCGTAGATTTTCATGGATCAACCCGATGGCGTTTTCCACGGTCAAAGAGCCAATGGTATCGAGGAGGTATGCTTCCATGATGTCACCTTTTTCGTTCAATTCGTTGCTCAGGCGGGTAAAATCTTCTCCGGCCGTGCAAAGGAAGAAAGCTGCCTGAGTGGACTCCCGGATATAACCGCATACTTGCCGGCCGGGGTTCAATTCATTGCCATCGATTGATAAAATTCCTGATTTTACATTTAGCTCCACAATCTCTTTTACAATGTAGCCACCCGTTATTCCGGTATCGAAGGAAAGTTCACCCAGTGTTTCGCGGATAAAAACCACGGCCGGATGTTCTTCTTCCAGATCGGTAGAATGAAGGAAGTCGAGCACCTCTGAAATGGTAGGGGCTACTTCGGGGAATGTAAACTGAAAGGACTGAAAATTATCGGGCATGTTTTAAAAAGAATAAGGACTAAGGACAAAAGTCAAAGGACTAAGGACTAAGGACTAAAGACTTTAGACTTTAGACCTTAGACCTTAGACTTTAGATATTAAACATTTCCACTGTTTCCAGGAAAGCGCGTATATTAGCTTCGGGAACATTCGGAGGCAGATCGCAGCCACTCGATATGACGAAGTTCTTGTATCCGGCAGTCTTTTGAAGCAGTTGCAGGGTTTCTTCCCTGACCGATTCAACCGTACCCTGTTTGAATACACCTACCGGGTTGAGGTTACCCAGAACGACCACATCGGATGGACATTGTTTTAAAACGCCTTCCATATCAATGGCATTTCCAAAATGCAATGCATTCGCTCCGGTAGCCACCATGGCATCCGTACATTGACCGGTATTGCCGCAATTGTGCAGAATAACGGTGAAGCTATCGTCCTGGACGGCATCCACAATTTGTTTGACGTAAAAGGTGGAATAAGTCATGCAATCCTCACCCGAAAGCAATCCGGCAGCCGGTTCAGCCACAATGACTCCCTGTGTTCCCGATGCTTTCAATGCCTTGCAATAGGCAACCAGAAACTCTGTACACTTTGACAACAACAGTTGAATGGATTCAGGTTCAATATAGATGCCCACCATGATTTCCGACATGTCGTACAGCCTCCCTGCCAGTGAAAACGGGCCAATACAGCCGGAGAATACCGGTTTATCAGTGATATTCGCAGCAGCCAGTTGGTTTGCTAACAGATATTGAGGAACGCGACCTTTTTCAAGGCTTGGAACTACCAGGTTCTTTACCGATTCTTCATCACAGACAAGTCTGCCTGTAACAGACGGAATTTCATTTTCCGGAAGGTTAACGGTAGCACCAAAAGCTTCGGCTTCTACCGTCAAGTCCATGATGGAAGTGCAGGCGACCGTCTTAAAATGATCGTGCAGGTATTGAATGGCCTGATATTGGATATTTCCATCACTCACCGCTTCACGGACTGATTTACCAATGGCTTCGATGCCAGGATGGGTCATGATCGGCAACGCTTCAACGTTGGAGCCTTGCAGTATTTGATTTATAAATTTATTCATATTAAGCTACTATTTTATCTAACCACATAATTCCTTCCTGAGGATTCTTTCCGTAACCATCCGCTCCGATTGACTGTGCAAATTCCACCGAAAGAGGTGCACCTCCCACAATGACTTTTGTATCGGGAGAAACCGACTTGATGGCATCGATTACCGGCTTCATGTTGACCATGGTAGTGGTGAGCAATGCCGAGATACCTACAACAGCAGTTGGATTTTGTTCGATTGCTTCCAGAAATTTCTCGATCTTGACATCAATGCCCAGGTCAATGACTTCCCAACCGGCTCCTTCGACCATCATGCCGAATAGGTTCTTACCGATATCGTGTAAATCGCCGTAGACCGTTCCCAGGATAAAGGTGCCTTTGCGTTGAACGGTACCATTGGCAAAGAAGGGCTTCAGATGTATCATCGATGCTCCCATTGCTTTAGCCGATAATAACATTTGAGGTACAAATATTTTATTCTCACTAAATTTCTGACCTACTTTATTCATGGCAGTGATTAAGGCTTCATTGAGTATTTCGGTCGGTGTAACACCGGCTTCCAATGCTTCTTTGGTGATTTCATCGGCGCCCGGAAAACCTTTCATTTGAGGTGGATAGGGAGAGGCCAGATTGATTTTTCCGAATTCAACACATTCGGAGAGCTTTTCTAAAAAATTCTGATTCATATTATTGTAATTTATTGTTATTTACTTCGTGTTATCTGCTTCGTGTTATTTTCTTCGTATTATTTTCTTCGTTGATCGGAATTGAGTCTAACCGATTCTTTTTTCGCTTTGACGCATTGACAATCGATACACAATCAACTTAATTTCTTCTATCCGACAAACCGCTGAAATAAGCGGTTGATCGGAGTTGCGTCTAACCGATTCTTTTTTCGGTTTGACGCATTGACAATCGACACAATCAACTTAATTTCTTCTATCCGACAAACCGCTGAAATAAGCGGTTGATCGGAATTATCTGCCTGCCAGGATTTGTTCCCCGTAATAACTTCCGTATGATATGACGGCTGAAGACACAAAAAGTACTATCAATGCCAGAATCAATATCAGATAGGTACGCCTGGAAACCTGTTTCCACTCTTTCATGATAAGGCCCACGATATAACTGAAAAATATCAGCATCGACATGTGCAACACCCAGCTGATAAACTGGAAGCTACCCATTTGTACGTGCCCTAATCCATAAAAGAAGAACTGGCCGCACCAAAGAGTACCGGCCAAGGCTGACCAGAGTGTATTCTTTACCCGCTGGTTGCCTGCTATACCACTTCGTTTAGTGAATTCTTTCAGCGTTTTATCCTTGATCCCCAGTATCACGAACCAAATGAGATTCACCACAAAGCAACCCGAAGTGGAGACAATCATCTTGGCATTTCCTTCAAAGTTCCCGGCTCCATATTTAGCAGCCAGATCGGCAATCGGCTTGCCCACTTCGAGGGAGATATTAAAGACAGCAGACAACAGCCCGGCAATAATGGCCAGTGTCAATCCGGTGCGCATATTGAAATGAACAGTGTTCTTCAGTTCGCCCAGATCACGTTCTTTGCGGAAACCCGCCAATCCGCAGAGTGAGACTCCTATGATCGATAACACCATACCTACCAGGACTAACCCGCTTCCGGGACGTAAGAAATACTCAACAACCTGGCCTCGCATGATGATCGGTGTCAATGTTCCTAACACCGCCGATATTCCGATTCCAATGGTGTAGGTAAGGGAATATCCTATATTGCGGATAGCATACCCAAAGGACATACCACCAAATCCATAGATGCCTCCCAACAGAAAAGCACCCCAGAAGGCACCCGCCGGAGCTTTATGCAGTACTTCAAAGAAACAGGGTACTGTCAGATAACCGACGAGAAGTGGCATTAACAGCCAGGCAAAAGTAGCCTGCACCAACCAGAAGGTACCCCACGACCATTGTTTGGTCTTTTGACTGGGCAAATAACAAGTGGAAGCCGATGCTCCCCCAATAGCATGAAAGAATGTCCCGAGAAGTGGATTTGAATTCATTTACGATGTAGTTATTTACGATTTAACCATTTACTATTTACTATTTAAGAAACCAACTGCCCCAAGCCCCTAAACAGGCTGTGTAAAAATTAAAATAATAAATGTTCTTTGAAATATTGTATAAATGGAAATAAATAAGTAACTTTATGGCACATAAAATAAAGATTATGAGCCATATACAACCAAAATCAAGAGAGCA
>CAIYOZ010000051.1 GCA_903927945.1 uncultured Bacteroidales bacterium
GCATTTATATCTTCAATATCTATCCGTTTTTTCTCCATGGCCCTCCATGCTATAATAATATATATCAGGACAACCGGTATAAAAAGTGATACGATTGACATGGCTTTCAGAGTGAACTCGCTGGAAGAGGCATTGAATATGGTCAGTGAACTTTGCAGATGGGTAGAAGGATAGAACGAAGTATTATTATAACCGGTTATCAGCAATAAACTGCAAACGGTAACCACCGTACCAATGCCGGCAAACCAGATACCTTTTTTGAAATCAGGGGATATCCACGTTCCAATGACTCCGGTCAAAACAGCTAATACTCCCAGCAGGAATAAAACCAGGATAACCGGCATTTCAATCAGGTTGTGAAAGTATTTGAATTTTTCGAGGGAAACAACACCGGTGGAGGCATCAACAGCATAACCTTCCGAAAAAAATGTCCAAATGACAAAAACAAGAAAGAACATTACAAAAGGAATGGCATTATACCCGAGAAATCTTCTTGATCTTGCTTCTAGCACCGGATGATTTAACCGATTGATAAAGAACAACACTGCCAGTGAACGAGCCAAAAAGAAAACAGCTAACCCCAACGTAAGATTTCTCAGATTAAATAATGCATCAAGACCATGCCACTCGTTACCCCAATAGCTAATCACGGGAGCCAGTTGATGGGTTATATTTCCTTTATCCACAATGAAATCGGAACCGGTAAAGAAGGTGGCAATAGCCACTCCAATAAGGAAAGTGCCCAGCAGGCCATTGATAAACAGAAAACTCCGATAGGTGGTGGCTCCGTATGTATTCCCCGGTTTCGTTTGGAATTCATAAGATACCGCCTGAATGATAAAGCAAAACAATATAATCATCCATACCCAATACGCACCTCCGAAACTCGTTGAATAGAACAACGGAAATGAAGCAAAAAATGCACCTCCGAAAGTAACCAGCGTCGTGAACGTGAATTCCCATTTCCTGCCAAGTGCATTGACCAACAGTCGTCTTTCATCCTCCGTTTTTGATAACGAGAAAAGCAATGTTTGCCCACCCTGAACAAACAGCAAAAAGGCCAGTATGCCACCCAGTAATGAAATCAGGAACCACCAGTAATGTTGTAAGAATGAATATGTAATCATGAGCTTTAGAGTTTAAAGAGTTTGGAAAGTTTGAAGAGTTTGAAGTCGGTAGTAATTAGTCGGTAGTCGGTAGTTTGTAGTCGGAAGTTGTATCTGATAACCCAATAACCTAATAACCCAACAACCAATTAACCAATTAACTAATTGCCAATTAACCAATTACCAATTAACCAACCCCCGGACCTTTCTTAATTTGTTTGAGCATAATACGTACTTCAGCTAATAACAATGCGGTGAAGAGTGTCAGGAAAAGGAAGAACGTTATCTTGACCGAATCGGACGATATGTGCGATATGGCTGCATTTACCGGTAACACATCCTGTATGGCCCAGGGTTGACGGCCTACTTCGGCGACTACCCAACCTAATTCACTGGCTACATATCCCAAGGGAGTACTTAAGACACTTATCCACAACAACCAGTTTGCCTTTTCTATCAATCTCCCGTTTACAAAATAGAGTATCAACCCGAACAACCCGATAAAATAGAAACCCAATATGACCATGATGTGAAATGAATAATAGATGGTGGGTACATTGGGTATCAATGTTTCTGCCTTCGCTATATAACCATACCCAAATTGAGGGTAATTCACTTTGAGTTGTGCTTTATAAGTTCTTTCTGAGGCAGTATCTTTAGCAGTAACTGCTTTTTGATAGGAAGCCAAGGATTCAATTGCTGCCTTCCCACGGGTTTGTTTCTCAAGAAAAGAAAGTGCAATGCCATTTTTGGTTTCATATCCACCATCCAATATATTGCTTATTCCAGGAACGAAAGCATTGAATTCGTGTTGACTCAACATGGATAACATGCCGGGTATTTCGATTTTGACAAGAAATGGATCTGTTGAATCGTTGTACTTCTTATGAGGATTCAGGATCCCTAAGGCTACTAAACCGGCATTGGTTTTCCCGTTATAGAGCCCTTCCATGGCTGCCAGTTTCATAGGTTGGCGTTGTGATACGTTATAGGCTGATCCATCACCGGTATAGGCTATCAGCAGTGTGGATACCAGTCCGAACACAGCGCCTACCAACATACTTTTCAATGCAAAGTCCACTTCCCGTTTCTTCAGGAGATACCAGGCGCTTATCCCTGTTACAAACAATCCGCCCAGTACCCATCCGGACAGTACTGTATGAAAAAACTTGTTTAATGCCACCGGTGAGAGTAATATGCTCCAAAAGTCGATCATTTCATTACGAACGGTATCGGGGTTGAACTCCATGCCAACAGGGTATTGCATCCAGGCATTGGCAACTAAAATCCACAAGGCCGATAGGGTAGCCCCTAATACAGTCAGCCAGGTAGCCGTAAGGTGAAACTTTTTGCTCACTTTATTCCAACCAAAAAACATGATGGATATGAACGTAGCTTCCATAAAGAATGCCAGAATCGCTTCAATAGCCAACGGTGCCCCAAATATGTCACCCACGAACCAGCTGTAGTTCGACCAGTTGGTGCCAAACTCAAACTCAAGGATTATACCTGTGGCTACCCCTATGGCAAAGTTAATGCCGAAAAGGGTCATCCAGAATTGGGCTGCTTTTTTCCATTCCTCATTACCTGTCCTTACATAGATGGTTTCCATGACCGACATAATCACCCCTAATCCCAGGGTGAGCGGTACAAAAAGCCAGTGGTACATTGCTGTCATGGCAAATTGAGCCCTCGACCAGTCTACTAACGTTGCGTCCAATAAATTCATAATTTTAACTATTTAATTGGGAGTATGAAAAAAGTAATTGGAAAATTTATATTACTTATAAAATGCTTATTTTCTTACTAAACACTAAACACTA
>CAIYOZ010000052.1 GCA_903927945.1 uncultured Bacteroidales bacterium
AATTGAACCAGGTATTGTGACGGTTGAATTCGTTGCTAAACCAGGCATTAACTCCCGGCTCACGTTCATCGGGCTGTTGAATATACAAGTGCAACAATGTATTATTAATCCCTTCGGTAAAGAATCTATCACCACGTTGTTTCATACTGGCAGGATGGCGCGAATAGGCTTTGCCGCCACAAGTGAATGATTCTGCCGAAACCTTCGTTTTACCGTAAATGTGTGCACAAGAGGATGCGGCGCGGTTTTCGATATTTCCCAAATCGCCTTCACTCCAAAATTCACCTGCAACTTCATCTGATTGACCTCCATATTGCAAAAACTCTCCGGGGAAGCCCCAGTGGCCATAACATTCCAACCAGGTGGTCAACCCATTTTTGTGGCTCACTTCACGCAATCCTGCCACATAATCATACGAAACCTTATCGGCAATCAGGCGACGCAAATCCCAAAGAAAACGGTCTGAACGGTCCCGACTTCCTACCACATTTCCTTTCATCACAGGGAAAAATGGAACTGGGCTATAACCGTATTTCGCTGTAAACTCTTCCACCAGGCCATCTGTCCAGTTTTGGCCACCGGTTTCGTAGCTGTCTTCCACCACCACTTTCCATGTTTTGCGATCGGCTGCCGGTATGCGACGAAGTATTTCACCCAGGAATGCATCGAAATGGGCCTCGATATGTTTCTTACTCATTTTATCCGTTTCCAGTCCTGTAGCTTCGGGCGATGCAGGTGCGTTGGTAACACCGGTTGTGGTCATACCCGTTTGCATGATAATCCAATTTCCTTTAGGTACCGACCAGTTCAACATACCATCTGCCGAAAGGTTTTTGGTAATATCCACTACACTTTTAGGGTCAATAACCAGGTCTTTTGAAACTTCAGGTTGTGCTGCCCACATATAATCTTTAAAATATGGAAGTGGAGTCTGAAACATTTTAGCCAGTGTTTTTTCAGGAAAGCGTTCAAGTTTAGGAGCTTCTGACAAATCAATTTCTGCTAATGCCCCAACCATAGAAATATCGGTGATAAGCAGTTGATAGGTAGTAGATTGTGTTTCAGGCACTGAAATTACGATGGGAGCATTGGGCTCAAAGCCTACATTTAATGCAAAATTGCTACGGTTAATTTCAAATTTCTTGATGGAGCGAAAACTCTCTCCTTCTTTCACAAACAGTTCGCCCATTGCTTTAATTACATCCCTGATAGGTGCTTCCCCTTTTGGTCTAAACTTTTTATTAGCCGCTTGAATGATAATACTTCGAACAGTTGCCTTTGTTTCTGTTTCAAAAGTAATTGTTATAGGTTTGTTGTTTGCCAGTTTAACAATGGAAGCCGTATCACCATCTACCAACTTTTCGAGTCCATCTATCATAGGTACCGAACTCACTTTGGGTTTTAATGAACGATAGCTTTTTTCAAAACTTCCTGGAGCTTTATATGCTATGACACTAACCCGTTGAAAGTGTGCGTTAGGAGCAAGCAGTTTGCTGCTGAATTTTTGTGGCCCGGTTACTTTCAGTTCGGATGAATTTAAAAATCGCATCGATTGTTCCTTTTTCACCCACGGACCACCGGATTGACTCCAGCCCGGACTGTTGAAAATTCCTATTTCAATATTCAGTTCTCCAGCTGTTTTTAAGGTGGTGTGAAGGATATCCCACCATTGGTCTGAAAACATCTTCACTTTGCCATAAGGTGTCTCTTGACAGGCAATATTACCAATAAATGCACGGTTTATCCCTACTCGCTTCATGGCCTGAAGGTCCTTAACTACCCCTTCTTTTGAAATATTGTCTGATATCCAATACCAATAAACGCTGGTCTGAATGGAATCCGGAATGGTTCTGAACCCCGACTCTATCTGGGTAAAGGTGGTTTTACTTTTTGTTGCTGAATGAACAAAGCCGAGGGTTGTGAATACTGTAAATGCAATAAAAACGAATTTCTTCATAATAATATTTATTAATGCTGCTATTAGTTTTATCCTGAATGTCTATTGAAATAATGTTTGACAATTGTCTATCTTTCAACTGTTTTACAATTTTACTTCATACTTGCAAATACAAACATGTTTATAGATTTGTCCTGATTTCAATGTCTTATTTACCAACCCGAATTCTGAAAGTTTAACTTTAATAGTTGTGACAACTTGATTTGATCAGCTGCTGGAATTGGCCATAACATGTACTTGGAAGCTGTTACGGAACGACGGCTGATAACCACCCGATTGTAAGTATAAGTACCTGTTCCTGTAATACTCATACCTGTAACCAAACCTTCAACTTTCGATTGGATTTTCCATCGCCGAACATCAAAATAGCGGTGCTCTTCGAAAGCCAGTTCAACCCGGCGCTCGTTTTGTAAGCGTTGTTTAAATTCGGTTGTAGAAATGCTGTAGGACAATGCTGGTAAACCGGCACGTACTCGCGTTTTATTCAATGCATCAACAGCAGCAACAGTCACACCGTTTGCAAAATAGTCAGCTTCTGCATAGTTCAGGTACATTTCAGCCAAACGGAAATAACGCCAATATCCATCTGAATTGGCAGTTTTTGTAGAGGTATAATTGGCAAACTTTCTTAAATAGTAACCTGTACGTGTATAACGGCGATCTGTAGTGGATATTCCCTGCGATCCACCAACATAAATATTTACCGGTTGCGTATTGTTGGATAAATTGAAATTTGATCCATTGCAAAAAATAGTGGACAACAAACGCGGGTCGCGATTCAAATACGGTTTTGTTTTATCATATTGCGTGTTGAGAGCATTATAATTCGGCACCAAATGGTCTGCGTCCGAGTATGGGTTGACAGGGTCTAGAACAGGCATACCATTCAATGTTTCGTAAGCATCTACCAATTCTTGCGATGGGCATGTGCCGGCTTTCTGAACATCGGTTGACATCGGAGGTCCATTTTGTTGCCATACATTTGCAAGCTGAGTTCTTTGTGCATAGATTGTTTCTTTATCATAGGTCGGATTATCGACCATTTCCGGTTTCAGTAAAAATAAGCGTTGATAATCGCTGTATGCTTTAATGGAGGGATTTGCATCTTTTGGATTGTAAAGTGAATAGTTCCTTTTTGCCAAACTGTCTAGTGTAGCTTTTGTAATTGCTGCAGCTTCTTTCCAAACTACATTATCATTCGTGGCATTCCATTGTGGACTTGCGGCAAATAATATAGCCTCTGATTTAATGGCTACTGCTACCGATTTTGTCATAGAACCACGATCGCCATCCAAGCTTGAACGCCAAGGTAAATTGGGCTGTGCCAGTGCACTATCACAATCTTGTAATATCTTTTTTACACAATTGTAGAAAGTAGGACGAACAAGCGTTGCAGAATCCAGATTGGATGCCAGGTCGTGTTTTAAAAGTGGAAGTGGTCCAAATCTTTTTATCATATGCCAATAATAAAAGGCCCGCAACGTGTAAGCTTCCCCTTTCCATCTATTACGATTCGTTTCTACAGTAATAGTGGCTTTATCAATGTGATCGATAAATATATTACAACTACGTATAGCCCTGTACATATTGTTGTAGGTAGTGTTATTTGATCCTCCTTCCATTAAATTAATAGAAGAAGTCATTGCTCCTCTGTAATAGTTTAAACTTACTGAGCCAGCTATCACATCTTCAGCATCTTGTGCTTCGTCGGTGAAAACCCCAAAAAAGTTGTTTGAATTATAACTCATACCATTTAATGGCATTAACGCGTAACAGTTGTTCAGATATCCTGAAGTAAGAATATTATCAGAAAAGACAACATCATACGATAAGCGACCGTCGGAACCAACATCTAAGACATTGTTACAAGAACTCAACATCAATCCGATGAGACATACTAATATTAAAATTCTATTTTTCATTTTTCTTTATTTAAAAGGTTATAATTAATCCGACATTGACAGCTTTATTAATTGGAATAGCCGTATAACCTGTATTTTCTACATCAATATCCTTATTATTCATATTATCAAAGGTCAACAGATTATTTCCACTTATGTAAATTCTCAACGATTCCATCATTATCCTTTTAGCCACAGATGAAGGCAACTGGTATCCGATTTCAACATTTTTTATACGAGTGTATGATCGGTCGGAAAGATAATAATCATTTGATGCACTACTTGAATTTTGCGTATTTGATACTGCCGGTCCTGTTATTGGGAGACCGTTGGCATACCTGTCTGCTGTCCAGGTAGTAAGATGCTTTTCGAA
>CAIYOZ010000053.1 GCA_903927945.1 uncultured Bacteroidales bacterium
ACAAAGGTAATGTTATTCTTCTAATCCGGCAACAATTACGACAATTTCACCTTTTGGATTGTGTTCTGTAAAATGTTGAATTAAGTCCTGTAATGTTCCTCTTTTTGTCTCTTCGAACAGCTTGGATATTTCCCTTGAAACAGATGCTTTTCTTTCATTTCCGAAGACTTCTGATAATTGAGTTAGTGTTTTGACTAATCGAAAAGGGGATTCATAGAAAATCATTGTCCTTTTCTCAGAGATTAAATCATTTATTTTAGTTTGACGCCCTTTCTTTTGTGGCAGGAATCCTTCAAAACAAAACCTGTTGTTAGGTAACCCTGATGCGACTAATGCCGGTACAAATGCCGTGGCTCCAGGTAAACATTCTACATCAATTCCATTTTCCACACACTGGCGTACTACTAAGAAGCCCGGATCAGAGATTGCAGGGGTGCCGGCATCAGAGATCAGCGCAATTGTCTGGCCGTTTTTAATTCGTTCAACGATATTTTCAACGGTTTTATGTTCATTGAATTTATGATGCGACTGCATGGGAGTTTTAATTTCGAAGTGTTTTAATAGAAAGCCGCTGGTACGGGTATCTTCGGCCAGGATTAAATCGGCATTCTTCAACACCCTGATAGCCCGAAATGTCATGTCTTCAAGATTTCCAACAGGTGTGGGGACAACGTATAGTTTCATAAAGGATGGTTGAATTGATAAACTGTGGAGATGTTGATTGGTTAGTTAATTATTTGATTGGTTTATTTTTTGGAATTGATAAGCTGATACACGAAGTGTTGATATCTTTTTTTATAAAAATAATTTCTATTCTTGTTATTTTTTTATCTTTGCAGGGCTTAAACACACTCGTTTTAATATTGATAGCGATCGGAACATCTGCCTAAATTAAAAACAATCACAAAATCAATAAATATTATATAAATGTGACACCTGTAGTCACATAACATATCTCTTACTTTGTTTACCAAAGAGCCCCAATTGAAATTAGTTATTATAATTTTTTAAAATCATAAACGGGTGTAAAGGTACAATAAACGAAAGATAAAAAGAAAAGAAACAGCACTAATTTTCAATAAAATACTATGATTTATTCAGAAATAAACCATCCGAATCAACAAAGACGTGGCAGTATAGAGGTAATTTGTGGTTCCATGTTTTCCGGCAAAACAGAAGAGTTGATACGAAGGTTGAAACGAGCTAAATTTGCGAAGCAGGAAGTAGAGATATTTAAGCCTAAAATCGATACTAGGTATTCGGAAGATGAAGTAGTGTCGCACGATAAAACTGCTATCCGTTCTACACCTGTGGAATCTTCCGGTAGTATTTTGTTAATGTCGGGTGACGTTGATGTGGTGGCAATTGATGAAGCTCAGTTCTTTGATGATGGGTTGGTAGATGTTTGCACTCAACTAGCGAATCAAGGAATCCGTGTCATCATAGCGGGATTGGATATGGACTTTAAAGGGGTTCCGTTTGGACCCATGCCTGCACTTTGTGCCATAGCAGAAGACGTTTATAAGGTTCATGCCATCTGTGTCCGATGTGGTGCGTTGGCCTATGTCTCACATCGGTTAGTGGACAGTGATAAACGTGTTTTATTAGGTGAAATGACAGAATATGAACCGATATGCCGGGAATGTTTTAATAAAACCAAACATAAATAGTATATTAGTCATCCCACAATTTGAAACGATAATTTAATTCATCAAATATCATGAATACAAATTACAAACCTTACACTTTCGACCGTGTAGTGAGAATGCTTATTGGTTTAGCTGTTTTGGTATTTATTTTCTTTCTGATCAATAAATTGAGCAGAGCATTATTACCCTTTTTGATTGCCTGGTTATTCGCCTATTTATTGCAACCCATTGTGAAGTTTTTTCAATATAAGTTGAAACTTAAAAGTCTGATACTTTCTATCATATGTACTTTAGTGCTCATCATAGGAAGTATAATTGGTCTTGTATGGGTTTTGACACCTATGGTTAGCAATGAGTTGTCTAAATTATCACAACTCATAGTATTGTACACCAGAGGTCTTAATGTAGATACTTTCTTGCCACTTGCCTGGCAGAATGAAATACGAAATTATCTCTCACACTTAAATATCCAATCGGTATTACGAGATGAAAACGTCATGAATGTCTTTAAGAAATTGGTGCCTGAATTATGGAATATAATAAATAGTTCATTGAACTTTGTATTAGGTTTGGCAGTAATCATCATAGTACTTTTATACCTGGTTTTGATTTTGTTGAATTACGATAAACTGGTATCCGGTCTATTTAAAATAATACCTCCAAATTACAGGACGTTGGTGACAGAGATCATATTAGACCTTGAAAATGGAATGAACAGGTATTTCAGAGGGCAAGCTTTAATGGCATTAATTGTGGGAACACTTTTTGCAGTTGGATTTAGTATTATCCAGTTGCCCCTGGCCATCTTGCTTGGATTGTTCATTGGTATGATTAACATGGTGCCTTACCTGAAAATTGTAGGAATTATACCCACTGCCATAATGGGATTGCTACGGTCGGTTGAAACAGGACAAAGCTTAGGTTCGGTTTTTTTAGGTATTGCGATAGTGTTTATTGTCATACAATTGACAGAGGATCTATTTCTTACTCCTAAGATTATGGGAAAGGTGACAGGACTTAATCCTGCTGTAATTTTACTCTCGTTGTCCATTTGGGGAACTTTATTGGGTGTCATTGGTATCATTATAGCTTTACCTCTGACTACACTAATTGTTTCATACTATAAAAGATACGTGTTGGATAAAGGTCAACTTGAACCACTCAAGGAGATTGAATTAGATGATGTTATATCACCGGATGAAGGGATATAACTGTTATAAAGGTATTATAAATAAAGCCGGATGATTTTAAATCATCCGGCTTTATTCGAGATTAATCAAATTAGACTTGTTCAATCTTGATATCCCTTATCATCAACTGTGTAGTTATGTTGCCATTGAATGAATTCTCTTCGAGCGTATAACAAATATCCAGGGGGTTTAATGCTTTTAAATGGTCGTTGTATTCATGCATCCGGAAAGCAATGCCATTCATGACGTTTTCAGAACTTGAATCAACCAATTCGAGTTTTAAATGTTCCTGTTCTTTACCTACCAGACGGCTGGTTCCAAAGTCAAATACCTTTTTAGAGGCAAAAACAGGTTTCATATTTCCGGGGCCAAAGGGTCCGAATTGTTTTAAAACCCTGAAAAACTTCGGAGTAATATCTTTGAATTCCAACACAGCATCAATATCGATTTGGGGGTAGGTTTGTTCGAGCAGGATATTTTCAGAGACAAACTTTTCAAATCTTTCTGTAAAAGCCAGAACGTTTTCTTCTTTCATTGACAATCCGGCTGCATACATATGGCCTCCGAAGTTTTCAAGCAAATCACGACATGAATCTATGGCTTTGTATATGTCAAATCCTGAAACCGAACGTGCAGAACCGGAAGCAAGGCCATTAGAGTTGGATAGCACAATGCTTGGCTTGTAGTATTCCTCGGATAAACGGGATGCTACAATACCGATGACTCCTTTATGCCAATCGGGTTTATGGACAACAATTGATTTTCTTTCAGCATACCTTTTGTCAGCAACGATAAGAGCTATGGCTTCATCAGTAATATATTTATCAAGATCTTTTCGATCGTTGTTGTATTCATTGATGGTATCACTTTTCTCTTTCGCAAACGCGTGATCACTTGAAACCAATAGTTCTACAGCTTCATACGCCAGTTTCATACGACCCGACGCATTAATACGAGGACCAATCTTGAAAACAATATCACTGATAGTAATTTCTTTATCAGACAACCCGCAAACATCGAGTATTCCTTTCAGTCCAACGCTCGGGTTTGAATTAATCTGTTTGAGTCCGTAAAAAGCCAGAATCCTGTTCTCCCCTGTAATGGGAACAATGTCTGAGGCAATACTCAGTGCCAGTAAGTCGAGTAGGGGAGTGAGTTTAGAAAAATCGATATTGTTGGTGATAGCAAACGCTTGCATAAGTTTAAACCCAACCCCACATCCAGAAAGATGCTTATAAGGATAGTTGCAGTCAATACGTTTTGGATCAAGCACAGCAATAGCCGGTGGAAGCTCATCGTCCGGAGTATGATGATCGCATATTATAAAGTCGACCCCAATGCTTGCAGCGTATTTCACTTTGGCAATTGCCTTTATTCCACAATCGAGTGCTATCACCAGTTTGTAGTCATTGGCTGCTGCAAAATCAATTCCCTGGATTGAAATGCCATAACCTTCATTGTACCTGTCGGGGATATAAAAATCGACGTTTGAATAAAATTGTTTTAAAAACTTATAAACTAAGGAAACAGAAGTTGTTCCATCTACGTCATAATCACCATAGACGAGAATTTTCTCGTTTTTCCTCATGGCCAATGTTAATCGATCCACCGCTTTTTGCATGTCGGCCATAAGGAACGGATCATGTAAATCACTCAAATCAGGTCTGAAAAAACTTCGTGCATCTTCGAAAGTCAGGATATCACGTTGAACTAACAACTGTGATAGGATCGGACTAATACTTAGCTCATCAGCTAACTTGTTTTGTATTTCAATTTGATATTCAGTAAGAGTCCTGTAAGCCCATATATTTATCATTGTGTACTATTTTTCAAATTCCCAGAGGTAGAGATTAATCTCTCCATTGAAATAAAAGACGTTATTATTCAGATCACTAAATTGAATCAACATCACTAATAACTTCCTTATTCAGTGCTGTAAAGGTAGAGAAAAGTTTTTAAATCTACAAGATTGTAGGTTATCAGGGTTTTGAATAACAGTGACAAAAAGGATTCAATAAAAGATTATAGTATTATCTTTGTTAGGATTAAATTAAAAATGAAACTGAAAGGAAATAAAACGCACTAAAATACGTTAACTTATTTTACAGCCTATTGAACTTTTAAGACACGTCATTAAGAAATTGGAGTTTATATAAAATAGAAATGCAAGAAGAAATAAAAAAAGCCATTGAAGTACTTCGTGCGGGTGGTGTGATACTTTATCCAACGGATACTATCTGGGGTCTGGGATGTGATGCCACGGATGAAAAAGCCGTTAAACGGATATTTGAAATTAAGAGAAGAGCTGATACAAAAGCCATGCTGGTGTTGATTGATAATCCATCTAAATTGCAATCGTACGTAGATGAAGTACCCGAATTAGCGTGGGACTTAATTGAGCTAAGTGAAAAGCCTCTGACAATCATATATCCGCAAGCCAGAAATCTGGCCTCAAATTTAATTGCCGAAGATAAAAGCATTGGAATTCGAGTAACCAAAGAAACATTCTCCAGGAATCTTTGTTCTCAATTCCGGAAACCAATAGTATCAACCTCTGCAAATATAAGTGGAAGTGCAGCTCCTTCAAATTTCAGCCAGATATCGGATGAAATAAAATCGTCGGTTGATTATATCGTTAATTTCAGGCAGGAAGAACAGTCAAAACCAGTACCTTCCTCTATCATAAAACTCGGGAAAGGTAATCTTTTCCAGTTAATAAGAGAATAAATAACTATGAATAAAAATCGTCTTTTTCTGAATTATATTCTTTACGATATGCTCGCTGCAATATTTGTATGGGTAGCATTTCTGATTTTCAGAAAAACCGTCAATGATATTCAAATATTTGATGGAGCACGAATTTTTATTCCCAATTACGATTATTTCACCAGTTTTATTATTTTCCCTTTTTGCTGTGTTTTTGTACATTATCTTTCCGGATTTTATTTAAATGCCATTAGGAAATCGCGGATTAATGTCATATTCAGCACTATCTGTTCTTCTGCAATTATTTCCCTTTCGGTTTTTTTAGTTTTAAAGCTGGGTGATGTGATGGTGTCCTACGAGTATTTCTATTTTTCGTTGGTGGTACTCTTTAGTCTTTTATTTTGTTTTACGTATCTATTTCGGAACATTATATTTTCGCGGGTACAACATAATTTTAAAACAAAGAAATGGACTAATAATACGTTAATCATTGGTACCGGAAATAATGCAAAGAAAATAGCGGATGATTTAGTGAAACATGCTCAACGAAATACTTTAATCGGTTTTGTTTCTACAAATAAGAAGGTTAATGTGCCTTCAGAAAGCATATTGGGAAATATGACCCAAATTGCCCACTTGATCGAAAAGTATGAAATCCATGAAACAATTGTAGTTCTTGATGATGATGCCGATGAACAACAGATATTTAAAATCATTAATCTGCTGTACAAATTTGATGTTGACATACAATTCACCCCCCGACTCTATGAAATCCTGATAGGAAGCGCTAAAATCACTCAAATGGGCATTATACCACTGGTGAGTATCACCAACCCGTCGATGTCCGACTGGGAGGTTAGTGTAAAGCGCTTCCTTGATATAATGATCTCGCTTTTTTCATTGACTTTGCTTTCACCTTTCTTATTCTATTTCATGTGGAGGATTAAGAGAGACTCCAAAGGACCGGTCTTTTACAGGCAGGAACGTATCGGAAGGTATGGCCGGCCTTTTGAGATATTAAAATTCAGAACTATGTATCAAGGTTCTGAGAATGGAACTCCAAAGCTAAGTAGTACAAATGATGACCGGATTACACAAATCGGACGTTCCCTGCGAAAGTACAGGATTGATGAAATACCCCAGTTCTGGAATATCCTTAAAGGTGATATGAGTTTGGTGGGTCCCCGACCGGAAAGACGATATTACATCAACCATATCATTGAAGATGCACCTTATTACTGCCTGCTCTATAAAATCAGACCGGGTTTGACTTCCTGGGGACCCATTAAAATTGGTTATTCCGATACAGTCGAGAAAATGATTGAACGGCTCAATTACGACATTATTTATATGGAAAATATGTCACTACTTACCGATATAAAAATCCTGATCTATACAATAGAAATAATTTTTAAAGGGAAAGGAGTTTGATAATTCCGTTATTTCTATATCTTTGTGAAAAGTTTTTTATTCGGTATGGAAAATAAAAGTTGGTATTTGAAAATGATAGCCTGGCGAGAGCAGCATATAAAGCAGCGTCAGTTTATTCTGATTCTTAGCCTTTTAGTGGGTGTTTTTGCAGCTGTTGCAGCTTTCCTTTTAAAGTCGTCAATTCACTTCCTTCAAACATTTGTCACAGAAAGTGTAAACAGGTATCATGTAAATTTCTGGTATCTTGTTTTTCCGGTCATCGGGATTCTGATAACTTCCTTATTCGTCCGATATCTAGTGAAGGATGACATCAGTCATGGTGTGACACGAATTCTATATGCCATTTCACAACGTAAAAGTATTCTTAAACTGCATAATGTCTGGTCATCGTTGGTCGGAAGTTCCATCACTATTGGTTTTGGAGGGTCAGTAGGGGCTGAAGCACCCATTGTATTGACCGGTGCAGCCATAGGTTCCAATTTGGGGAATTTCTTTAAAATGGATCAGAAGACATTGATGTTGTTAGTTGGTTGCGGTGCCTCGGGTGCTATTGGTGGTATTTTCAAGGCGCCAATAGCAGGGATGGTATTTACCCTGGAGGTTCTTATGCTCGACATGACCCTTACAGCTATAGTTCCGTTGCTTATTTCTTCGGTTACTGCTACGGCTATGTCTTATTTCCTCTCCGGAAGTGAATTTGCTTTTCATTTTGGGAAGTTCGAACCCTTCGCCATTTCACGAATTCCGTATCTTATCCTGCTTGGTGTTATCTGTGGGTTGGTGTCCCTTTATTTTACCCGCGGTATGAATAGGATAGAAGGATTTTTTAGAAAAATAAAAAATCCCTATTACAAGATTGTCATCGGAGGTGTTGTATTGAGTTCATTGATTTTTATATTCCCTCCGCTCTATGGTGAAGGTTATGATACCGTAGTGGCGCTACTAAACGGACACTCTGCATCTGTGCTCAACCAAAGTCTCTTTTTAGGGTTGGGACATAATCCGTGGGTAATCATAGTCTATCTGGGATTAATCATCCTTTTTAAAATATTTGCTTCAGCTTCTACTACAGCAGCCGGGGGGGTCGGAGGTATTTTTGCTCCTACTTTATTTATTGGTTGCATTACAGGCTTTGTAGTTTCCCGCATATTGGTTTTTTTTGGATTCCCGATTCCTGAAGCTAATTTTGCCCTTGCAGGAATGTCAGGGCTTATGTCGGGTGTCATGCATGCACCATTGACAGGGATTTTCCTGATTGCAGAATTGACTGGGGGCTATAATTTGTTTATGACGTTGATGATTGTTTCAACAGTATCCTATTTGACCATCATATTGTTTGAACCGCATAGTCTTTATGCCATGCGTTTGGCTCAAAAAGGTGAATTGTTGACCCATCATAAGGATAAAGCCATTCTCACCATGCTGAAAATGGATAACTTTATTGAAACAGATTTTACCGAGTTATTCCCCGAGATGGACTTGGGTGTGTTAGTGAAGAAAATATCCAAATCAAAACGAAATATCTTCCCGGTAGTTAATCCAAAAACTCATGTGCTTGTTGGGATTGTATTGGTGGATGAAGTACGGAATATCATGTTCCGCCCTGATTTATATACCCGTTTTAAAGTCAATAAATTAATGACATCACCTCCGGCCTTGTTAAACGCTACATTGCCTATGGAGAAAGTGATGGATATTTTCGAAGACACAGGTTCCTGGTATCTCCCTGTAGTTGATGAAAATAAAGTTTATTTGGGTTTTGTATCCAAGTCCAAGATATTTAATTCCTACCGCAGTGTATTAGTCCATTTTTCAGACGAATAGATTGTAAATTGAACTGATTAACTCAATCAACCAATTAACTAATTAACCAATTACCAACAAGCCAATTAACCATTACATGACAAAGGCAAAACTATCCTATACAGAAGCAGTCGCTGAACTTGAAATAATCTTGTTTGAATTGGAAAATAATTCAGATGTCAACATGGATGTAATTGCTGAAAAAGTAAAACGTGCTGCATTTCTTATGGAATCCTGCAAAAAGCAATTGCATGAATTAGATGAAGAACTTGAAAAAATAATGGAACATCTCGATTGATCTACAAATACAATAAAATATGAAAAAAGGAAATGCGCTTTTAATCGTTTTGTTTCTAATGATGTCTATTATGGGAACTGCTCAGTCGAAAACAAAAATTGAAATAAAGGATAACTGGTATTATCTGAATGGTGAGAAGTATTTTATTAAAGCCCTTGGTTATGAGATTGGTGCCCGGCCCGGTCAATCTCCTTATCACGAAATAAAGTCAGATAACCTGGACTTGATGAAATTCGATATGAATGTCATCAAAGACGCCGGGTATAATGCTATCCGTACGTGGAGCCAATTTTCCGAACCGCAATTGAAACTGATACAGGATTCGGGCTTGAAACTGATCATGGGGATTAATGTTGATCCTGACAAGGATTATGGAAACCCTCAATTTATAAAGGAATGTGACGAGAATCTTCAAAACGTCTTAAATTACAGTAAAAAATACGACTGTATCATCACCTATCTCATCCTGAATGAGCCGCAGACCGATCATGTTTATAAAGTATCAGGAAAGGCATTTGTTTCACTCATGAAGCACCTGACAGGGATAATACATCAAGAGCATCCCGGAATTCCTGTCACTATCTCTGCAAATGCCATGATCAGTGATTATATTGACGAAAATATCTTTGATGTGTACGCTTACAACTGCTATGACCACTCGGAAGCTCAGACTGCTACCATGGGGTTCAAAGATTATATCAAGGGATTAAATGAATTAAATGGATTAAAAAAACCATTCATTATTACCGAATTCGGTTATTCAGTTTCACACAAAGGGTTTGGACGTTATGGAGGAAACACGCTCACTGAACAAAGCCAGGGCTTGATTGCCAACTATAGAGATCTCATTGATGCCGGTGCTGTGGGAATGTGTCCGTTTTATTATGCCGATGGTTGGTGGAAAGGTGGTGATGCTTTTTATCATAACAGCGATCAACCTGAAGAATGGTTCGGTTTCTGGGGATATAGCGATGTAAATGATAAGTTTGGTTCACCACGTCCTGTCTGGTATGCCATGCGTGATTATATGAAAGCACTGATCATTAGTCCGAAAAACAATACTATTTATAACAGCAGTACTATTCCTGTGGAGCTTTATACCACAAAAGAAGCTAAGAAGGTCGTAGTAAAAGTAAATGATAAGGCCTTATTCACAAAAAACATTACGAAGGAAGGCTATTTCGCCGATCAGATTACATTGGACCTGAAAGGTATTGAAGACGTTGAACTTGCCTTTGAATTCTTTGACAAGGATAATAAGTCCATTAAAACGGAATCGATCCTTATTCTGGCTTCCAACACGCCAATAGAACTTCCTAAACTGACGATTGAAGTAACCCCGGGTGATTTAAACAAAGGTAAAACAGCAACTATTAGCACCAAGATAGAAACAAAAGAGAATTTCAAACTTGCAGACAATCTGCACGTGAGTTTCAATACGCATATTGGTTGGGAGGTAGGGCCTCAATCAACGGTCTCAATTAAAGATCAATTGAACAAGAAAATTATTCTATCGGAGAACACTTACAATATTCCTGATACTTGCCATGTAGTGAATGCTTCTGCCGGAGTATCTGTTCAATATGGCAAATTCGTTTTCAGAATCCATGACCAGAAACTTATTTACAGAGGTGATTGGGCTAAAGAGGTTGCTCGGAAATAACCCAATAACAGATCAACCTAATCAACCTAATCAACCTAATCAACCAATTAACTAATTAACCAATCACCGAACTAAACGATCCAGGTCACTTCACTCTTCTTCAATTCCGCATATTTTTCAAGCAATTCAAGGGCATGCTCAACGGCATTTTGTAGTTGTAGTTTCCCACTGTAGTCATTTATGATCATCATCAGATGGGTAGTACTCTCTGAAATCTTTGTCCGTTCATGGTCGCTGGTAGGGGTGCCTATTCCTCCTGATTGGTCGCGGTAGAGTGGTAATCCTTCTACGTTCAGTATCCCTCGCCCTATGGCGTCGAAAATATCCTCATCGGTACCCACTCCAAGCTCAATATCTCCCTGTATTTTATTCCAGTCGAAACCTCCTATGGAGAAACCGCTCCTGATCGATACCAGGTTGATAATGTCCACCAGGGTGCTTACCCGATAAACAGGAATGCCCCTTACAATCCTACGGCATAATGCTTCCGCTGATGGCCTGTACCGATTCGGATCTTTCCCCAGCTTTTTGTATATATTCCGGGTAGCTGCTATTTCCTGACGTTTGTTGATTTGTTCCAGTGTGTAAGTAGCTGAAATTCTTAGTATCTCAGCCTCCATTTCAACCCATAGACCTGATGATGAAGGTGTATTAGTCACTTCGCACGTGATGACTGCCAGTTTCATTTCCGGGCATGCCTTGCGAATAGTATCTGAAATTGTTATTTCCATTTTTACCAGCAAATGAGTAATTGAGCAAATGAACGATTGAGCAAATGAGCAATTGAGCCAATGAGTTAGTGAGTATAAAGTAAACATGCCAATCAACCCAATAACCAATTAACCAATCAACTTAATCAACCAATCAACCTCTTCAACATAATGCCACTCAACATTCTTCCCGACTTAATCCCAAGTCTTCGTGCTGAGAAGAATCGTTCATGTTCTGTATAAGTACAAATGCCTGAAACCTCTATATGTTCAGGTTGTATACCCGCTTTTTCCAACGATTGCTGATTGGCTTTCCACAGATCGAGGTATACCGATTGATTTTTAATGATCGTGATTTCTGTGATATCGAATCCTGCAGTTTCAAAATGATTTACCACTTCTTTTCCCACTTCATACATTTGCACCGATATGGAAGGACCAATCACTGCCAGAATATCCGAAGGCCTGCTATCAAATCTTTCTACCAAGCTTTTTACGGTCACTTCAGCAATCCTGGAACATGTTCCCCGCCATCCGGCGTGTGCAACTGCTATCACTTGTTTTTGTGGATCATAAAACAACAAAGGTACGCAATCTGCTGTAGTGACTCCGATGCATAGTTGCGGAAGTTGAGTACATAAAGCATCTATGCCTTGTAAGTATTGACTTCTTTCCAATGTGGAAAGTTGCAAAAATGACTCGTCAATCTCCCGTATTTCAGTTCCGTGTGTCTGAAAAGGAATAATCAGTTGATCTGCATCAATTCCAAGTTCTTTGCATAACCTGAACCTGTTTCCTGAAATATCCTCAGGATTATCCCCAGTAAAGGGACTCAGGTTATAGGATGCATAATTGCCCACACTTGCACCACCATTACGGCTGGTGCAAAAATGGGCAATTTCTTTATATTTCTTTAATGAATTGAATGTTATCACAGTTTCAACAAATACGATTTTAAAATTGTAAATGATTAAATCGTAAATTCTTTATAGTTCGTCCCAACCAATCCCTTTGTACTTACTCAGATCGTCTTCTTCGTCCTCTTCTTCCTCTTCCTCGTTAACCTCTTCCTCCACTTCGTGATAGGTTATTTCCATTGGGCGGTGAGTGATTTCGACCACTTTATTGGATTCCTTATTAATTTCAGTCCAGATAAGGTCTTTCAATTCGGGAATTCCCAACCCACTTACCGAGGAAATAAAGACTGTTTGGATATCCGTGGGGATTAGTTTCTTTATTTCTTCCATCAATTCATCGTCAAGCATATCGCACTTTGTAATAGCTAAAATGCGTTGTTTGTCCACGAGCTCCGGATTATACTGTTTCAATTCATTGAGCAGGATATTATATTCTGAAATAATATTATCGGTATCTGCCGGAATCATAAACAACAGAATAGAATTTCGCTCGATATGCCTCAGAAAACGTAATCCAAGGCCACGACCTTCAGCAGCGCCTTCGATGATTCCCGGAATATCAGCCATAACAAACGATTTGTTGCCGCGGTATTCCACGATCCCCAGGTTAGGCACTAAGGTCGTGAAAGGATAGTCTGCAATTTCAGGTTTTGCTGCCGATACCACCGATAGTAAGGTGGATTTTCCTGCATTGGGGAAACCTACCAGTCCGACATCAGCCAGTACCTTTAATTGCAGGATGACTGTTTTCTCAATAGAGGCTTCACCGGGTTGTGCAAATCGGGGTGTCTGATTGGTTGCTGAACGGAAATGCCAGTTACCTTGCCCCCCACGGCCACCGTTGACGAGTACAATCTCTTCGCCATCCTCTTTTATGTCACATAGGAATTCCCCGGTTTCTGCATCGTAAACTACGGTGCCACATGGAACTTCAATGGTTTTGTCTTCCCCTTCTTTCCCGAAACTACGGCTCAGGCCACCACTTTCACCATCGCCGGCGTGAATATGCCTTGCATATTTCAGGTGGATCAGCGTCCAGTGGTTTTTACTTCCACGTAATATTATATGACCTCCACGTCCGCCATCTCCACCATCAGGACCACCTTTCATAGTTAGTTTGTCGCGGTATAAATGTTTCGAACCTGGTCCACCCTTGCCCGAACGACAAAAAATCTTTACATAATCTACAAAGTTTGAACTTGCCATGATACCTATTTAAATGATGAGATAACAAAAACTCACCGGCTTTAGTTCCGATGAGTTGTTAAAGGAAAATAATATAGTAGTGCTGTTTTTATCGTTTTGAATCGATAACAGAAGAAATGCGTCCGAATATCTCGTCGATAGTGCCCATTCCGTTTATAGCAGCATATTTGTTTTTTTGTTTATAGAAGTCGCTTACAGGAGCCGTTTTTTGCTCGTAAATAGCTAACCTTTTTTTAATTGTTTCCAGGTTATCATCACTTCTTCCGGATGTTTCGCCGCGTTTAATTAACCGGTCGATCAATTCCTCGTTATCGACATTTAAGTCGATTAACAGGGTAATTTCTTTATTCAGGCTGGCCATCAGTGTTTCCAATGCTTCGGCTTGTGCCACGTTTCGTGGAAAACCATCCAGGATAATTCCCTTGCTGTTTTTAGTTTGCTCTGCAATGGCTTTCGACAATATGTCAAAAATCATTTTATCAGGCACCAGATTTCCTTTTGAAATGTAGCTTTCTGCTTCCAACCCTAAGTCGCTTTTCAGCGCAATTTCATTCCGCAACAAATCACCGGTAGATAGATGTTTCAACTCATACTTCTCTACCATCAAATCACTTTGTGTTCCTTTGCCACACCCGGGGGCACCACAAATAATAATGTTCAACATTCTTTTACCTTTTTATATATTAACTAAAATCATGCAAAAAGTTACCTATTCTTTTCGCGTGATGGATTTATTCGGAAACAACTGTATAAATATCTTTCAGGTTACGACCATACCCGTCGTAATCAAGTCCGTAGCCCACAATAAATTCATTTGGAATTTTCATGGCCACATAATCCACCTGTATGTCCCGTTGCAAGGCATCAGGTTTCTGTAAAAAAGTGGCTACCCGTATCTCATTGGCTCCCTTGGCCTTTAATGAATTTAATATACGTTCCATGGTAATGCCTGTGTCCACTATGTCTTCCACAACCACTACATTTCTGCCCACCACACTCTCGCTCAATCCAATGATTTCTTTTACCACTCCGGTGGTATACAGTCCTTCGTACGATGCGAGTTTAATAAAAGTAATCTCACAGGGAATGTTCACATGCTTCATTAAATCACCTGCAAACATGAATGCACCATTGAGTACACAGATGAAAAGCGGGTTTTTGTCGGCAATGTCCCTGTTGATAGCTTCAGCTACCTTACGGACAGCTGACAGGATTTCTTCCTCCGGAATGGACAAGAAGAACTTTTTGTCTTTAATTTGAATTGTATTCATGTAATTTTTTTGGGAATTTGGGACTATAGTGATTTTTATATTTTTTAATTCATTTTTAAAGAGAGAAAGGACAAATGAACTGTTTTAAAAATATTTAGCCAAAATCGATATAAACTTTTGCAAAAGTACAAAAAAACATCCATTTCTGAAATGGCAATCTTCTTAAGAAAAAAAAGCCGCAATGAATTAACTATTGCGGCTTTTTTTAGAATACAATGGGTAATTACAATACGTTGATTTCTTTCAAAACATCATTCGTTGCCCTGACTGCAGCTGCACTCTTTGCAAACAATGCTTTTTCTTCAGCATTCAACTTGTAATCAATAATTTCTTCCACTCCGTTTTTGCCAATTACTACCGGTACACCAATACAGATGTCGGTTTGATCGTATTCGCCTTCCAGCAACACGCAACAAGGAATGATTTTCTTTTGGTCGTGGATGATTGATTCAACCAGGTAAGCTGCAGCAGCACCCGGTGCATACCATGCTGATGTTCCAAGTAAGGAAGTCAGGGTGGCTCCACCTACCATGGTGTCGGCTACTACTTTGTCCAACGTGGCTTTATCCAGGATGTCAGCTACCGGACGACCTTTGTAACCTGCAAAACGGGTTAATGGGATCATGGTTGTATCGCCGTGTCCACCGATAACCATTCCTTCCACTTCGGTAGGATTAGCATTCAAGGCTTTGCTTAAATAGCATTTGAAACGTGAGCTGTCCAACGTACCACCCATACCAATGATTTTGTTTTTTGGAAGACCTGTCGCTTTTAAGGCAAGGTAAGTCATGGTGTCCATAGGATTGCTCACTACCACGATAATGGCGTTAGGCGAGAACTTAAGGATGTTTTCAGCCACGCTCTTTACGATACCTGCATTTACGCCAATCAATTCTTCGCGGGTCATTCCCGGTTTGCGGGGAATTCCGGAAGTGATCACTACCACGTCTGAATTGGCAGTTTGAGCATAATCATTGGTACATCCAACGATCGTTGAATCGAAACCTAATAAGGCAGCAGTCTGAAGAATATCCAGGGCTTTACCTTCCGAAACACCTTCTTTCACATCCAGCATCACAACCTGATCGGCTACTTCTTTGAATGCAAGGACATTTGCACATGTAGCACCTACATTTCCGGCACCAACAACAGTTACTTTTGACATAATAATATTTTATTTTAAATTGTTCAATTTCCTTTTTTGATTTCGAGCCACAAAGATACAATTATAAATTCATTAGAGAAAAATTTCTTTAATTTTTTTGCAAATAAAATGACGTTATTTTCTATAAAATTGTATCTCTACATTTTGCCAGTAATTATAACTTTATTTGTATCTTTGTGGTCGAAAAATGTGAGCAAAGGAAGGATATTAATTTTCAATCATTCAAATAAATAACAATATGCAATCTATTGACAAATTTAATTTTGCAGGTAAAAAAGCATTCGTTCGCGTAGATTTCAATGTGCCATTGGACGAAAACTTTAAAATTACCGACGACACCCGAATTCGGGCAGCCTTACCTACCTTGAAGAAAATTCTGGCTGATGGTGGAAGTCTCATTATTGCTTCTCACATGGGCCGCCCAAAAAAGAACCCGGATCTGAAGTATTCCCTGAAAGCTATTTTAGACCATGTGTCCGACTTGTTGGGAGTGAAAGTTCAGTTTGCGCCGGATTGTGCCAACGAGGAAACTGCTAAAATGGCAGCTGCCCTGAAACCCGGAGAAGTGTTATTACTCGAAAACCTTCGTTTCTACCCCGAAGAAGAAGGAAAACCACGGTTACCTGATACGGCTACCGATGATGAAAAAGCGGCGGCTAAAAAAGCTACCAAGGAAAGCCAGAAAAAGTTTACTGCTACATTGGCTTCCTATGCCGATTGCTATGTGAACGATGCTTTTGGTACTGCCCACCGTGCCCATGCTTCTACAGCCCTTATTGCAAAACACTTTGACGAAAACAGTAAAATGTTTGGCTATTTAATGGAGAAAGAAGTGCTGGCAGTTCAGAAAATCATGACTGATACCGCTCATCCTTTCACCGCCATCATGGGAGGTTCGAAAGTTTCTTCTAAAATAGAAATTATTGAAAATTTACTCACCAAGGTCGATAACCTGATTATCTGCGGCGGTATGACTTACACCTTCACAAAAGCATTGGGCGGCAAAATAGGAAATTCAATTTGTGAAGATGACAAGCTGGATCTGGCCATGGAATTACTGGAGAAAGCAAAGGCAAACAATGTGAAAATGGTATTGGCTGTGGATGCTAAGATCGCCGACGCATTCAGCAATGATGCCAACACAGCATTTGTCTCTGTTGATGAAATTCCTGATGGTTGGTCAGGCCTGGATATTGGTCCTAAAACAGAAAAAATATTTGCCGATGTGATCGAATCTTCCAAGACCATCCTTTGGAATGGTCCTACCGGAGTATTTGAATTCGATAACTTCTCACACGGATCCCGTGCAGTGGGTGATGCCATTGTGGCAGCTACCAAAAAAGGTGCATTTTCACTTGTGGGTGGTGGCGATTCAGTGGCTTGTGTCAATAAATTCGGAATTGCAGACAAAGTATCCTATGTATCCACCGGTGGCGGAGCATTGCTTGAGGCCATCGAAGGTATTGTCCTCCCGGGAATTGAGGCAATCCGTGGGTTTTAATACTTCCTCTTTATAGAATATCCAATTATTCTTATCAATAAATAATGCCATTTGGAAGAAATTTCAAATGGCATTTTTTATGGAATAATGGTTGATAATTCATGTTTAAAATAATAGATTAAAACTTTAGTCTCTTATCTTTCAAATTCGTGTTTTTTTTGGCACAATATTGTGTGATTTCAGGTCTAACTATTTAATTGAAACCAAAATACGAAGTATTTTTCTTATCCGTTTTTAATCCGCTATATCAGCGTTTATCCGCGTGCTATTCTTATTTCTGGCTTGTCCAGGTTAGGCAATAGATTATCAGAAATATACTCGCCAATATATCTTCCTGCCTAAATCTTTCGCGATTTTACGATTCCTCCTATCTGTAAGTAAACATCTCCTTATCCTTTCCTATACTCATTTTAGGTATAGACAGGGTATAATCAACGGTAATTCACCTATAATCCAGGCATAATCCATATCTATTTAAATACGGGTTATCCTTGGGTTATCCTTGGGTCATCCTTGGGTTATCCTTGGGTTATCTAAAAATGGGATAAGTTACGGCATAGACCAGATAGTGAATGGGCAATAAGCTGCATCCGGTTTCAAGTGAATTGATCCACGATAAATATTCAAGTGAATTGATAAAAAATATTGCTTGTCCCTTTCATTACAGATCAAATTGTTCAGGGGATATTGATTAAAACGGTTCCTGTTCTTTTGAAGTTCAAAGGAAATGAATTACATTTGTGGAAATAAGAGTGAATTCTATTTTTACAAGAATCAATTAACCCATAAACAAGTAAATGAGTAATTCTGGGATCGACAATCCAATCGCTACCTGCCAGGAACTTGAGCAACTGCAGTCAGTCATCCATTTATTACCTACACCGGCTCTAATTACGGATGCCTGTGGGAATATCTGTCTAGGCAACCAACAGGCTATACAATTCTTGCAGGGTGTTGCTACCAAAAAAACGATTGAAGAATGTCATCTAAGTTCATTGTTCGTGGAGTTGCTTCGTTCGGAAGACTTCATGGAGGAGATACTCCTGAAAAAGGAATTAGTAATTAAGAAAATGTTGCTCCGGAAGTTCGACAAGAGCATAACCTGCGTCAACTTATTTGCCCGTTCATTCGATGAGGAATCGGACTATATCCTGATTCAATTTACGGATGTTTCCCCGAAAACCCATACGTTGCTCACCGAAATGGTGCATTCATGGCATCGTGAAATGATCCTGTTAAAGCCTTACCTGAATAAGCCGGGAAAAGAAATCCTGGAGAATATATTAAGGAATAATTCAGTGGAAGGATTTTGCGATTGCAATTCAAAACAAACTTCTCCTCACGAAGTCATCCGGGAAGAACGGATGGCATTCATCCAACAGATGATCCCGGGACTCACTAAATCAGAATTGACATTTTGCGGTTTCCTTTCCCTTAAAATGAGTGTTGAAGAAGTTGCATTAATAACGGGAAAAACTTCCAATTCGCTTCGGGTATCCTTTCACCGTATTCTTAAGAAAACCAATTTCCCGCATGGAAAAGAGCTACTGCGTAAATTAGAATCCATCTGATTAATATTGGGCTGTTAGAAAAGGCTTCGGAGTTAAATAAATGTAAATAAGCTGTTGTTATGTTATTAATTCGTTCCTGTAAATGTGTTTATTTATTAATAATCAATGCTTTCGGTTCGGCGCCGGATGAAAAATATATGACAAGGGTAGCGTAAGTTGCCCACAACCCGCACAGCGTTTAAATCGGATATTTCCTCCCTGTTGCTTCCATATTCTTATCTTGCAATACTTTAACATATTAAAATTTTCTGATGAAACCTTGAATCAGAATTCAGGGTATTTGCGTTGACAAATTTAAATTTGGTTTTGTGGTTATTATTCTTTGTTTCAGAAATAATTACTACAAATTGCGACGAACGAATACCTTATGAAAAATCGATATATTTGTTTTATTATTTTCAGTAATACTCAAAAAACCTGAATATTAATCGATAAAGGACATCAATATGACAACAAACACTACTCCGATAAAAAACACCCGTCTTTCTCAATTTATTTTTTTCAAGATTGTTGCTGCAGCGGCTATTCTTTTGTTTTGTACCACCATACATGCTACAACCTACTATTCGTTGACAAATGGTGCCTGGAATACAGCTGCAACCTGGGCGACAGGAAGTTATGCAGGTACAGTGTCTAGTGTGATTCCAGGTTCTGGAGATATTGTTAATATTGGAAACGGAAGAACAGTGACAGTGAGTGCAAATGCCACTTGTACCTCTATAACCATTGATGCAACCGGAGTAATGAACCCTTCGGGAACAGCGACAGTCAGTGCAACTACAGGCATTACAATTAACGGAACCTACACCAATCAAAGTACAGGTGCCATCACCACCCCGTCATGGATATGTAACGGAACTTATAACCATGCCACGTCCTCAGCCACTTTACCAATAGGTTCTACCACATCCACCTGGGCTGCTAATTCAAATCTGAATGTAACCGGATCGTACACTACAGCAACAGTTTTCCTAAATTTTATTGGACAGACTTTTGGTAACTTCACCTTTAATCCTACGGCTATGACCAATACGGTAGCATTGGTAGGCGCAGCCGGGACGACCACTATCCAGGGGAATTACACCATCACCCAAACCGGAAGCAGTACATTGTATAACAGAATTTCAGGGCAACAATTTGCGAGTACCATAAACATCAATGGAAATTTCACACTGACAGCCGGCATCTATGACTTACACAACGGGGGACCCACAGTCACAAACGATGGAGTGAATTTAAAAGGAAACTTCACCATGTCCGGAACAAGCGTACTGACAGAAACGACCACACAATCTGGTTCAACGGTTGGTATTACTTTCATGGGTTCCGGTGTTCAGACTGTAAGCATTGCATCTACATCCTCCATTACCTCCCAAGCAACCACACCTACCTGTGCTATTATGTTTACAGTGGCCAGCGGCTCTACGATTGATATGGGGACCTCGGTACTGACCGGAACGAATAATACTTCCTTTACATTAAGCCCCGGAGCAGGTATTATCACTGCAAATACAGGCGGATTGTCGTCAACAGGAACAACGGGTTCCATCCAGGTAGCGGGTTCCATAACCTATAGTCCGGCTGCTAATTACACTTACAATGGCAGTTCGGCACAGGTAACGGGAACAGGCTTGCCATCGGCAGTGAATAATCTGACTATCAGTAATAGTGCCGGGGTTACCATGTCCACAGCTGAAACAGTTAATGGTACATTGGCATTAGGCAGCAGTTCGGTGATTAACCTAAACACGTTTTCTTTGTATGCTACTTCAATGACTATAGGAGGTACCACGCAATCCACAGGCTCTTATGGCGGTACAGGCTCAGGAGCAACACACATTAACACCACTAATTTTGCTGCCGGAACAGGTCAGGTACTTGCAGGGGTCATACCACCGATGAATCTTAGTTATTCCACACCGAATGTGTTTCCCACAGGAAGTGCCATTACAGCTTTAAATCCGACCGTAACCGGAAGTGTGACCTCATACAGTGTAAGTCCTACATTGCCAGTAGGGTTAAGTTTGAATACTTCAACTGGCGTTATTTCAGGGACACCTTCGACAAATACAGCATCAGCCACCTATACCGTTACTGCCACCAATACTGGAGGGAGTACAACGTTTGGAGTGGTAATCGGGGTTTGGAACAACCGGTATGCAGTCAATGCAGCAAGTGCAGACTGGAATTTGACATCCACATGGTCGGCCACTTCTGGAGGGGCTTCAGGGGCTTCTGTTCCTGCAGCAGGAGATGTTGTGTTCGTTGGAGATGCTGCAGTGGCAAGGATAGTGACCATTCCTGCAGGTTACAGTGCAACCTGCGCCACATTAACCATCGGTAATTCCACTAACAGTACGGCCAACAGTCTTACCTTTAGTGCCAGCACCTCCTCATTGACTGTAAATGGCGATGTGATTATTAACCGGTCGAATGGGAATGGGAATACAAACGCATTGAATATAAATGCGGGTACAGCTACCGTGAACGGATCAATTACCCTGGCCGGAGCAAACACAACGGCTTCCAGGATAAATACGATAGTGATCACCAGCGGGACATTGACCATTGCAGGAAACCTGACGTTCACAGCCGGGGCAGCTGCCAACAATGTTATTAATATGTCCGGTGGCGCAGGAACACTGAACCTGGCCGGAACTTTTAGTGCAACCCTTGGAACATTAACGCCCGGAACCACCAGCACCTTTAATTACAACGGTTCTAGTCAAACAGTCACAGATATAAGTGCCATTGCCTACAATCACCTGACACTATCGGGTAGTGGAATAAAGACATTAGTAGCAGGTACTACATCCATTTCAGGTAATTTAACCCTGAGTGGTACCGTATCGGCAACCACTGTTGTCAACCTGGCAATAGGAGGGAACCTGACCATTGGAACGGGAACAACATTGACTACAGGTTCAACCTTTACACTGGGAGTTACAGGGACTTCATCTATCACAGGATCACTCATTCTTGCCGGAACGGGTGCAAAAACCTTTACCGGGGATGTGACACTCAATACGGGTGGTATCTGGAATGAAACAGGAAACGCGGCCATCAGTTTCGCAGGCAGCTTAACAAACAATGCCTCCTTTACCGCAAATGCCGGGAACCATACCTTCAGCGGAACATCAAAAATACTCAGTGGGACGACGGCTATTATCATACCCACAGCTGCAATTACCGGCAGCTATACCAATTCAGGGACATTTACCTGTTCCACTACATTATCAGGTGCTGGCGCGATAACTCAAGGCACTACCGGAATTCTAAATATCGGAGGTAGTTCCGCCATTACAACCCTGACAGCCACGGCTGCCGGCAATACAGTGAATTATAACGGTGCAATTCAGACCGTAAAAGGTACAGCCTATTATAACTTGATATTATCGGGTACCGGAGCTAAAACAACTACAACCGTGACGGTGAATAACATCCTTTCGATGGAAGGGACAAGTGCGGCTACAGCTGCAGTGGCTCCTACCTATGGAGCTGCGGCTACCCTGCAATACAATACGGCATCAACAATGACAACAGGTGCAGAATGGATCACTCCTTTTGCAGCTACGGGCGGCGTAATCATTACCAATACAGGTGTTATCACCATGAACGCTGCGAAAGTATTTAATGTGTCTGTTCCGCTCACGATCAATACGAATGCGGCTTTATCCACGAATAGTTTACAACTGACTTTTGGGGGTAATTTTACCAATTCCGGCACTTTTACAGCCGGAAGTTCTCCCATTATCATTACCAGTGGCATGACTACACAGAGTATTTCTGGATTCACAACGACAGGCAATGTTTCCATGACGAAAACAGCCGGAACTGCTACCCTGCAAGGTAATGTGAATGCCACCAGTTTAACTGTAAATGGAGTCGGGGGGGGTATTTTGCACCTTGGAACAGGATTGACGCATACCTTCACTGGTACCATTACCCTGACAGCAGGTACGCTGAATGGAGGGTCCAGTACATTAAATGAAAACGCCACCAGTGCCACAGCATGGAATGGGACAGGTTCTCTCTTTACGGCAGGAACAGGAACGGTGAACTTTGGCGGTGGTTCACAAACTATCTCTGCCACAGGCACCACTACCTTCAATAACCTGACTTTTAGAAACTCAGGTATAAAAACAGTGACAAATACTGTGACAGTGAATGGCCTTATGTCCATGGAAGGAACAGCCACCACCGCTATTACAGGAACAATGACTTATGGCAGTTCTGCTACCCTGCAATACAAAGGAAGCGGTGCACAGATCACGGGTAATGAATTCGTGTCTCCTTTTACAGGAAGTGGTGGTGTGAAAATAAGCAACTCTAACGGTGTAACGATGGGATCGGCTCGTAGTTTGGGTGTAAATCCATTTACTATCGGTGATGTGATACCAAATAGCCTATTCAGTGATGGAGGTTTTCAACTCACCGGTACCGGTACGTTGAATCTTACTTCAGGGATATATAGTGTGAAGTATAGTAGTTTCCCTGCATTTACAACCACAAATATTGCTACGGGCACAACCGTAGATTATTCGGCAACCACCGCTCAAACAGTCAAAGGGATCACCTATAGTAATTTAACCATAAGTGGAACAGGCAATAATTCTAAAATAGCTGCTGGGGACATTACGGTGAATGGAATCCTGAATTTAAGCAGTTTGAATTATTCTTCCACTCAAGGGTGTCTGGATATGAATGCTACACCCTTTACCCTGTATATGGGAGCTACCGCCACTACTACCGGAACCGGGGACGTTACCGGAATTGTGAGCCGGAATTCGTTTGTAGCAAATACTCCATATAGTTTTGGGAATCAGTTTACCACACTAAACATGCAAGCTGGTGGAACGTTGCCTTCTTTAGTAAAAGTAATGATATATATCACGAGTACCCATGCCTGGAAGACCAATGTGGTGAACAGATATTATGACTTTGCACAAAAAGACGGTTCGATTGGTACATTGACAACGTTGAACCTTCATTATCTTCCAGGTGAACTGAATGGAAATACGGAAAGTAATTTAGATATTTATGATTATCATGTCAGTCAAACAAAACTGGAAGACCATGGCCGTTCGAACTTTAATACAACCGATAAATGGATTGGCTTGGCAAATCTCACTATCAATTATATAGCTCCCGGAAGTGGATTTGGAGTTAAATACTGGACCTTAGCCACTTCCACGGCACCTAGTTTTACCTGGGTGGGTGGTGCAAGTACCGACTGGACAGCTGGTCCAAACTGGACGGGAGGTATTGCTCCGGGAAGCAGCGATGCAGCAGTTATTCCGAATACTGCAAATACTACTTATGCACCCATGTTGCCAGCCTCGGCATCCATTGGTTCAATAACCATACAGGCCGGAGGCATCTTAAATGCAACGACGGGATCGCCAACGCTGACGGTTAATGGTGGAGCTGGTGCTTGGAATAACCTGGGTACCTTCAATGCAGGTACCAGTACCGTTATTTTTACCGATACAGGAGCTACCATGGCTGATCCAACGAATTTCTATAATGTTACGGTGCAAGATGGGGGAAATCTGACGTTGGGCACCAATAATGTCATGAGAATCGGTGGAGTCCTTTCCCTGTTAGGATCTGGGAAATTAAATGCAGCCAATAATTCCAACACCGTAGAATATAATGGAACTGATCAAACTATTGTCAATCCCAACGGATCGACAGCAGGTTATTCTACATTGATATTAAGTGGTAATGGTACTAAAACAATGCCGGCATCCACATTAAATATCTTCGGTGACCTAGTGATGAACGGGACTGCCTCAGCTACCGCAAATGGTGCTTTAAACATTGCAGGAAATGTGACATTAAGTTCAGGTACAACTTTTGGAACTTCTACCTTCTCACACACAATCTCAGGAAACTGGACTAACAACGGTGCTACCTTTACACCCGGTAGCGGGACTATTACCTTTAACGGAACACTTACTGCCCAGTCGATTAATGGCACTTCGGCGAACCAAACCTTTAACAATATAATTGTAGACAAGACCTCACAATTGTTAAGTGTGGGGGGAAGCACCTCTTCGCTTACTGTAAATAACCTGACAGAAACGAGTGGCAATTTTACGGCACCAGCCACGTTGAGCATCAATGGAAATGCCACCGTGACAACAGGGATATTCACCGCAGGATCGACTACTACGACAATTACCGGGAATGCCACGCTGACAGCAGGAACTTACATCGCAGGGACGACAACCAACTTGTCGGGTAACTGGACCAACAATGGTGCTACCTTTACTGCCGGAACAGGTACGTTCAACTTCAACGGGTCATCGGCGCAAACAATCGGAGGCGCCACTTCAAATACCTTTAATAATATAACGGTAAATAATACTTCCGGTGTAACTGCAACAGCCGATCAAACGTTGAACGGGACACTTAATTTGCCAGTTGCAAACCCTTCTTCCATAAAAGGAAGCCTGGATATGGGTAGCAATACACTTTATATGGGGCTCAACGGTACCGATACCGGAATTGGTGATGTAACCGGTAACATTACTCATAGCCATGCTTTTACTATCAATACAATTTATACTTTTGGTCATCCTAATACGAGGTTAAAATTTAATGATGTTACCGGACAAACTTTCCCTACATCGGTAACATTAAATGTGTCAATTGGCAGTAACATCACATGGGCTGTTACTCCGGCTAATGCTGTGAAACGACAGTTTATCGAAACCCATACAGGTGGTTCGGGAAACTCAGCGAGTATAAGAGCATCTTACTTAGATACTGAATTGGCATCAGGTACCAACGAAAGTACACTCTCCTTTTGGAGTTTTGTACCTGGACCGAATATTTTAACGGATCAGGGTTTTGCAAATTATGATGTGACTCAGAACTTTATAGCTCTCTCAGATATTGACTTTGCCTTAACACCTTCTCCTCTATATTTTGGTCTTGCACCAACCCTAAATACAAGGACATGGAATGGAAACATCAGTACAGATTGGAACAATGCCAGCAACTGGAGTCCAAATGGCGTACCTACACCTGTACAAGGAGTTTTTATTCCAGATGCTGCCACCACAACATTCGATCCTTCATTGCCAATTGGTGCAACTGGTCAGTATATGATTATAGAGAGTGGTGGGATATTAAACTCGACCACCGGCGGTACCCTTCAATTGAGCGGAAGCGGAGACGTCTGGACAGCAGAACCTGCTGTCACAGGATTAGCAGCAGGGCTATTCAATGCGGGAAACAGCACCGTAAGCATTGTGAATACAAGTGGATCAACTGACATAACCGGATCGACCGATTTCTATAACCTGACTATCGGAAATGGAACTCTTCTAAGAATGAATATCGCTAGTTATATGGGTATTTCAGGAGCATTGACGAACAACGGGATATTGGATACACACACCAATTCGAATACCGTTGAATTCAAAGGAAGCGGACAAACAATTCCTAATCCTAATTTTTCAACGCCCGGGTATAATAATTTGGTCATCAATAGTGCTGCTTCAAATCCTGTCTGGCCTTCTATATTGAATGTGGGAGGGACATTTACCAATAATAAAAGCGGACTTACAGTTTTTTCTACCGTAGTGATGGATGGGTCGTCAGCACAAACTATTGCAGGAACGTCCTCCACTACATTCAACAATTTGACTGTAAATAATCCAACCGGTGTCACAGGAGCTACAAATTTGACTGTCAATGGAGCTTTGACTTTCATAAGCGATAATCCAGCCACCAATGATAGGGGAGCCCTGGCCATGGCAACCGATAAGATACTCGACATGGGGTTAAATTCTTCCACTACCGGTCCGGGAGAAGTGTCCGGAATCATTCGGCGGGCACATAGTTTTGCTATAGCAACACCCTATAGCTTCGGTGACGAGAAAAATAACCTAACTTTTGCAGCAGTGTCAGGTCAGACCCTTCCCTCTTCTGTAAGTCTGAAAGTGACGATTGGGTCAACACCAAGTTGGTCGGGTACAGGACTTGCCCCATTAAATCCAATCAGCCGTATTTACGATATCATTCAAACAGGTGGAACTGGAACGCGGGCTTTGATGCAGGTTCATTACAGGCACGATGAAATCCCTGCAGGAGTCATTGAAAGCAGTCTATCCATTTGGACACACACCTACGTGGCTGGAACGTATTATAACACTGAAGCTGGTACCTCAGGGAATAGTCCCGATTTGAACTATGTCACCATTCAGGATGTTGACATGGCTGTTATATCCTCCACGTGGGGTTATTTTGAAGCGACACTGGCCCCTACCGCAATCAGTAGTTACACCTGGAACGGAGCCAATAGTACCGATTGGACTTACCCTTCAAACTGGACGCCAAATGGTGTGCCGGATGCAAGTGAGGGTGCTATAATACCAAATACCTTTACCACAACCTACGACCCGATATTACCGGCAGCAGCCAGTTGTAAATCCGTTCTGATTAATGCAGGAGGTGTGTTGAATGCATCTGCCAGTGGCGGCACATTCACCATTACCGGAGCAAATGCTTCCTGGAACATTGAATCGGGCGGAACATTTAATGCCAATACCAGTACCGTGATTTTTAATGCAAATTCTTCAACTGTCGGGGATGTAGCCTTCAATGGGAATTCTGATTTTTATAATCTGACTATTGCAAGCGGGACATTGGTAAGGCCTGCAGTAGACTCTTACTTGCAGATTGCCGGTACTCTTTTAAATAATGGCACCCTGGCGGCGGCCACGAACGAAAATACTATTGAATTCAATGGTAGTAGCACCCAGACTATTCCAAATCCGAATGGGAGTACACCCGGATACCATAATTTGTTACTGAGTGGCTCAGGAACTAAGAACTTGCCTTCCACACTAAATATTGTGGATGAATTTACAAATAATACTTCCGGAATCGGAACAGTTGTTGCCGGAACCGGAACTGTTATACTTAATGGTAATTCCATTTATGGACAAACCATAAGTGGGACAGCATTAACGTTATTCAATAATCTGACGATTGATAATCCGAGCAATATTGTTACGGTTGAATCGGATATTGCTCTTGGGGGCACTCTAAGTATTACTTCAGGCTCAATGATGGATATGCAGACGAATGTGTTGAATGGTTCAATTTCTTCAACTACGGGTACCTCGGGTTTATTATTGACACAAAATACTTCTTCAATACCGCTGCCAACGGGTGCAACCTGGAATTTTGGAGTTGTTTACAACAATCAGGCAACCTCTCAGACTGTTAGTTCCGGATCATATGCTTCCTTGCAAATCAGCAATCCTGCAGGAACTATAACTTCGGGTGACATTAATAGCACTGCGCTGACAATTGATAATGGTACCACACTAGATATGGGTACATTTGTTTTGACAGGAGGCAGTACAAACTCTGGAACAGGTACACTTAGAACTCAGAACAATTCGAGTTTGCCAATTCCCGGAGGAAAAACATGGCCGGGTACCGTAGACTACAATGGCTCATCAACTCAAACTGCCGTTGCCGGAACTTATGGGAATATGTATATTGACAATGCTGCAGGGGTTTTACTGAATGACAGTGCTACTGTAAATGGGACATTATTGATTAATACCGGGAATAATCTGCAAATTAATACCGGCGCGAAAATGGTGGCTCAGCTAATTTCCAATAATGCAGATGTATCAGGTATTACTGTTAAGTCGAGCTCAACTTCACCAAACGGTAATCTGATATTTCATAATTCATCTGATAATCCTGTACCGGCTACTGTAGAAATGTATAGTAAGGCGTCATGGGATTTGACGAACTCTACACCCGGCGGGAAATACAAATGGCAATACTTTGGCATTCCGGTTACGACTTTACTTGCCAGTCCAATGTTTGATGGCGATTATGTACGTCAATACAATGAAGCAGGAAAAGGAAGTGGCTATACAGCCGATAAACGTTGGATTCAATTGGTAAATGGATCCTCATTGACTCCTTTTATGGGCTACGAACTTACACAACCGGCAGGCAGTACTTATTCCTTTCAAGGACAACTCATAAACAGTGATTTCAATCAGACACTTTCATATACTTCCACTTCTGATTATCCGGGTGAACATCTGTTGAGTAATCCCTATACGGCGGCTATTAATATCAAACAATTGACTTTTGGAAGTGATTTGGATCAAACAGTTTACCTGTATAATACTGGAAGTCTGGCTGATTGGACAAGTCAATCAGGGTCAGGTGGAAATCCCGGACAATATGTGGCGGCTCCACAGGGTACGGCAGGTGTCGGTGGAGTTCCGGGTCAAATTCCTTCTATGCAAGGATTTCTGATCATTATGAATACAACATCTCCTGTTTCAACCACATTTGGTATTCCCTACAGTGCTGTAGCAACAAAAAATAATGACCTGCAGCGTGTACAATCTATCGATCAGAATGCCGATAAGATATTTACCCGTATTGATGTGAACGGAAGTCGATTCTCTGATAAGATGTGGGTTTTCACGAATCCGAACTGCTCTCACGGTTTCGATAATGGCTGGGATGGCTCTAAATTCCTGGGATCATCACTTGCTCCTCAGATTTATGCGATGGAAACTGATGGAGATTACCAGGTGAATTCAGTTGATAATATCAATAACACGAATATCGGATTTTTAGCGGGAGAAGATGCTACTTATACACTCAAATTTACACACGAGAATAGTAGTTCCAAATATTCTAATCTCTATCTGGTGGACCTGCAAGAAAATACGACTACGGATATAACACAAAGTGGAACGACATATTCGTTTAGTGCACCTAAAACAGCCCAACCGGTTAACCGATTTAAAATAATTACAAGCCCTGAGATTGCAACGAATAATCCAAAGACAGAAAATAATAAGTTGAAAATATTCAATTCAAAACAAACTGTCATTGTTCAAAATTCAAGTGATCTTGCCGGTAAAATAATTATTGTTGATCTTTCCGGTAGAATCCTGAATACAGTTTCAATGAAAGCAAATGGAATAACAACAATTCCAACTAATTTATCTGCCGGGACTTATCTGGTAAAAGGTGTTACAACAGTTGATGAATCAGATAAACTCATAATTATTCCATAAGTAATAACGATTAATATATTTTTAAAAGCCACTTTTAGTTTGATACTAAAGGTGGTTTTTTTGTGTTGAATTTTGTGTTTATTTGATTTAGGAAGTTCTGATCAGATTATTTTGTTCGAATTATTATGACAAAACATTCAAAAAAGCAAATAAAAGTACTCTTATTGAATATACTTTTAATATGCAGACATGTTAATAATAGAGATGCTCATTGGTTGTAAAGTTAAATATAATTAATAATTTCGCGGCTTTACAATAATAAAATTTCTTATTTGGATACTCAACTTTTATCGTCAATAAATTAACTACTGTAGCAATGTAGCAAATCTTAATAAAACACAGGATTAAATGCTACTTTTTATTATTTTGATAATTTCATACAATAACACCATTTGATTTATTGGTTTGCAACACTCATGTTGTCAGCTTATTAAAATGGTTTATATTCTATCCTCTGATTTTTTAATTCGATAT
>CAIYOZ010000054.1 GCA_903927945.1 uncultured Bacteroidales bacterium
TTGCAAAGTGCTTTAAGTTTTCCTGCTCCTGTCACTTCAAAGAAAAGTAACTGATCAGCTCGTGGACATAAATCCCCATTTTTATCCACTATTTCCACAGTTACATAGGAAAGATCTTTACCATCAGCATGAATTATGGTTCTATCGGCAGTTAGTTTTACGGCATAAGGTTCTCCGGATGTACGTATCACTTCCTCCGCCATTTTTTCATTATTAGCATTGTAAGCTACCACTTTAATTTCACCGGGCTGGTATACTATATCGTTCCACATTAAGCGGTAACGGGTGTATTTATTCGAAATATCTTTTTGTTTTATGCCCATGCTTACACCATTGACAAACAGTTCTGCTTTGGGATAATTGGTGTAACAAAATACAGGTACTTTTTGTCCAACTCTTTCCGGCCAATTCCAATGTGGCAATACATGCAACATAGGTTTATCACTCCACTTGCTTTGATAGAGATAAAAACGGTCCTTTTTCAGGCCTGCCAAATCAACAATTCCAAAATAAGAACTACGTGCCGGTGTACCTTCGTTGTAAGGAGTAGGTTCGCCGAGGTAGTCAAATCCAGTCCATACGAATTCACCAAGTATAAACTCATTATCGTCCTGTGCCTGAAACTCAGTATCAGGGGTGCTGGCCCAATTCGGATATTCCATATCGTAACTTGAAACCTGATAATCATTATACCAGGCATCTCTATAATCCTTTACCGGAAATTTATATTCGCCCCGTGAACTCACCGTTGAAGCCGTTTCACTGGCATACAGAATATAATCGGGATACTTTTTATGTTTAGCTTTATAATCATTCGGTTTATAATTAAAACCAACTAAATCTACTTGATCAGAAAGTCCGTTTCTAATGGCTGCATTGTGATTATTAAACCCTGAAGTGGTCAACCGGGTAGGGTCTTCACGGTGGCAAATAGCTGTTAATTGACTGGCAATTTTTTTGCCTTCAGGCATATCTTGCTCCCGAACCTCATTACCAATGCTCCACATAATAACCGAAGGGTGATTACGGTCGCGATGAATCATATTATACACATCGCGTTCATGCCACTGGTCGAAAAAAAGATGATATCCATTCTGATTTTTACCGTTGCGCCATTCATCAAAAGCCTCTACCTGCACCATAAGCCCAATACTATCACAAATTTGAAGGAGTTCGGGCGAAGGAGGATTGTGGGAAGTACGAATGGCATTTGCACCCATCTCTTTCATCATGACTAGCTGTCGTTCTGTTGCACGAAAATTTACCGCTGCTCCAAGTGGACCTAAATCGTGATGCAAACAAACTCCCCGAAGTTTTACCGGTTTTTCGTTCACGAAAAATCCCTTGTCTTTATCAAACCGCAACGAACGACATCCAAATGTGGTTTTGTATTCATCCTGAAGAACACTATCGACATATATTTTGGAAATGGCATAATATAAATTTGGATTTTCGACACTCCAAAGTGAAGGATTTTTAATTTTTAGAGTTTGATTAAAGTTTAAGCTATCATCCTTTATCTCCTGATTACTGATTTGTGATCCTACTTTAGCGCCTGATTTAGCAAAAATATCAGTCATCAACTTCAACATTCCAGCTTTTTTAGTCGTACAAACCACTGACGTTTTGACTGAAACTTCCGCAAACTTGTCATTTACTGTAGGAGTGGATATAAATGTACCCCAATGTGCAACGTGTACAGGATTGGTTATAACTAAGCGTACGTTACGATAAATACCTGCACCGGCATACCAACGCGACGACTCAGGTTTATTCTCCAGTCGAACAGACAAAATATTTTGTTTTTCATAGTTAATAAAACCGGTTATATCGAAAGCAAAAGACGAATACCCGTAGGGCCACTCACCCACAAATTTACCATTCACATATATTTTCGACAAACTCATAGCCCCATCAAATTCTATTGAAACACGTTTTCCTTTATCAGCCATAGCTAATGGAAGTACTTTGCGATACCAACCTACCCCAAACATAGGTAATGCTCCGGTGCGTCCCGTACGAAGTTTTTGAGTATTTTCGCCATCTTCAACCACCTTTACATATTGAGCATCTAAATTCATATCGAAGTTTTTTCGTATGGCCCAATCGTGTGGCACACTGACGTTCTCCCAGATTAAATCATTTGTATCAATTGATTGAGCTGATTTCAAATCATTATTTAAAAACTTCCAGTCTTTATCCAATAAGATAATTTTTCGATTTTGCCCATTAACCATTTGTGTGATTGTAAAACTAAGGCATAATAGAATGACGGAAAAAATCGATATAATTTTTTTCATTTATCGTGGTATTAATTATTACAAAAGTACATATATTTAAGAAATCAATACATTAATGATTATTCAAA
>CAIYOZ010000055.1 GCA_903927945.1 uncultured Bacteroidales bacterium
GGAAACTAATCGAGGAAGGATACTTGCATGCTTATTTACCGAAATCCTGCATTCTTATTTACCGAATTTCTGCATCCTTATTTACCGATTTCTTGCATTCTTATTTGCCGAAATCTCGCATTGTTATTTACCGTTTACATAAGTCGATGCAAATATACGGATAAATAAGAAAACGGTGTTGGATGCAGATCAGAACTCACACAGGAAGAAGGTCTTTTGCAACAAATGCTTATTTGGCGGGCATCCCATTGCATGATATTATGCAGATAACCGGCCACCGGAAAACTGAATCGTTTTTGAAATATATCAGGGTAACAAAACTGGAGACTGCGGAGAAACTAAAGGATCACCCGTTCTTTAGTTAAGAAATTAAAATATGCCCCACATTTAAGCGGGTTGCTCAATCGTGGTGGAGCCATTTGTAGAGGTTTTTATTTAAGTATCCGATTTTTTAAATCTTCTTCCATATTAATGTCACAATCCTTAAATGGTTGAAAACCATAGTAATTATTCACCAAAAATGTTTTAAATTGAGTACTATCACTAAATGCATCTAATGAAAAACGTTTATTTGGGTCTATCCCTTGGGGATATCGTATATTAATCTTGATACCAATTAGCTTCCCATGTTCAATAGATAAAACTTTTGCTGGGCCTAGGACTTTTTTAAATTTTCCTGTTTTGGTTTTAATTTTTCTTGAGAATACTAATGAACCCTCTGAAAAAAGTTTATAAGATAATCGTTGATGGTTTTTTAAAGTACATATATAAATATCATTAAAATATATAGGAAAAATTTGACTTTCATCTTGAGTTGAATTAAAAACAATATAAAGCATACTGTAATCGATTGTATCATATTTTTGTTTAGGAGTGGCCATAAAAAGGGAATCAGTATCGTATTCAGGATGAAAAACATCTATAAAGCCATTAGAATAGTGGACTTTAATCACATCTGATTTGATAATCTCATAAGTGGGGCCATCTAGTATTTCTACTTTTTTGTACTTAATCTTGTCTATGCTTATTTCAAGAATTTTAACTTTTTGAACTGATTTATCCTTTAAATACATAAAGTCCTGTGAGAAAGAAAAAAACTCACAGAAAAGAAATAATAGAAACAAAATCCATGCTTTCATATATGTTCATTTTTTTCGTATAACTATGGCTTTCTTTAATGAAAACACATCGACATTAACACCTTTCACTTGGCGCAGTTTTTTATTTAAGTGGTTTTGACGACAAACACTTACTGATATTCAATATGTTGGTTCTTTTAGTGACTATTTTTTATTGATTTTAAATAGGAGGCCAATTGTGCATTTAACAGAATTTGAAGACATTCCATTCCCATTTATAATGAAAGTTGGATCATAATAATCAGCAAAATCTAAATTTAATAGCAATCTTTGGGTTATAAACAGATTAAATCCTAAAGCAAAAACAAGCCCAACATTCATCGCATGGACTTCGTTTGAATTTAAATTGAAAGAAGTGTAAAATCCTGCATTAAAATGCATTAGCACATTTTCGTATCCTTTCAATGTCAATCCGAACGTAAATGGTGTGGTTAGATATAAAACTTTATATGTTGTGTCTTTGTTTAAATTGTGAATGGTGCCATCAAAATAAAGGCCTGTTTTGAAATTCAAAAATCGGTTAAATATAACCCTAAAAGGATAGCCATAGGAAAATCCTATATTAACCTTGTTAGAACCATTTAGAGAACTGATATTCGGTCCAAGTTCAAACCCTAATAAAACTTTCTTTGTCACTTCTGTAGAATCTTGAGCCATCAAGAAAACCGGCAAAAATAGCAATATCACAAATATTTTTTTCATTTTGGTTTCTTATGAATCTTTACAATTATTTTGGATCCATTATGCTGCAAAGGTCACGGTGTGGGAAATAGCTTTGTTGATGTTTGCTTTTTGTAACATTAATGTTTATTTTTTGAACAGTTTTAATTCCCAATTAAATTGCATTATGCATAACCATTACGGATTAGACGCCATATTGCGGTTATTTGGACAGTATAGGCACAATAATAATCAGATGCCTAAATAGTAAAATTACATTAAATTCGTAATATGTAATGTGATTCAAATTATTTTATGCCTAAATCCATCCCTACTCTATTTCAAAATTTCCCCTTTTTCATTCGTCCCAAGTTGTTTCAAAAGATAGGTGAACCCTGCCGCCAGGGCTGTGCCTCCAATTAAAAACAACTGTGGTTTTGTAGGAATAGTTCCCGTTTGAATGATAGGGATCAGGGAACCGAAAACGGAGGTTCCGATAATAACGATGAAGGTTTTTCCAACATCGAACCAGTTAAGATTCCAAAGTTTTGCTTGATTTTTCATTTTGATTTCTTTAAAAGTTAGACAATGTTTGTTGGGGGCAATGTGTGCACAATAGGAGGGACCTGAGCAGGTAAGGTCGTAAGGGTCATATCTTCGCCCACAACCGATCCGAACTCATTCTGAGCGACAATCCTGTAATGATATGTTGTACCAGGCTCCAGAAAGTCGGTATTCGGATCCTCTGTGTTGAGCTTGGATTTCAGTTGCAAGGAAACAACATGAACATCAGTACCATTTACTATTCCAACTTCAGCTGATCTGCCATAGTCGGTAGTTTCGCCAAATTGAAATCCAACTGTCGTGGGAGAGTCATTGGCATCTACATCACCTACCATCGTGGCAAACGGTGGAAAAAGAACATTGAAGCACGAGAAACCCCGGGCATCATTTGGCTCCGGTAAGAGGTTGTCGGTAATGACCAGGTCATATCTGCCAGCGGGGAGATTTGGAATGATGCAATTATATTCTTCCTCGTTGTTAGGATCAACAACACCGGGTATATCGGAAATAGTTCTGATAACCTCGCCGTTAAGTTTCAAGACAACCTTGAATGGAGCATTCCCGGGAACCCGGGGAGCGTTTAATACTTCGCCATCCCTGGCGCAGATATGCATTGCGATGACTGCATCGGCGATGCCGAAGCCGGAAGGATGATTCATCACTCTTCCCATAAAAATTATACTGAAATTCGGGTCCATGGTTTTTGGTTTTTTAGTAATCCGTTTATTTTTCATTGTCAATGATTTCTAACTGTTGCGGGCATAATGCAGCTTTAAAAGTTTTGATAGCAGTAATGACAACGCCAATGCAAAGCTTGACGATGAAATTTTTACTAAGGAGTTTCAAGGCTTCAAGGCCGAAAACTACGGTAGGCAAAGCCAGGCATAATGCAGACTTTGCCGGTACCATTACTCCATCCAAGTTCATGATGGAGGCTTCTGTATTGAATGATTCTGTTTTCATTTGGGATTGGGTTTAGTGGGTTTATCTTCAGCGAATTCAAAATTGCTTGTAAGGAAATCGAAAAAGGCGGGAACGAATACTTCATATCCTGGCTCTCCTTCATAATTCTTGAATGTTTCGTTTAACCGCAAAGCGGCATTTTGTTGATCCTGGTCGCTCATATTATGGGACTTTAGTGACTTTTAAATACGAACCGGCATAAACCGTGCTCGTTCCTGATAATAAATGTTGATGTTGAATTGAAAATGATCCGGCAAGAGTAGTTGTTGTGAGTAATCCTTTTATTATGATACCACCTGTTTGCGAGCTGGTAATACAAAATGCACCGGAAGCGGTCGGATTGAAGGCCGTAAGTCTTTCTGCTTTGCATGCTGTTGAAGTAGTGGATCCATTAACAATTGCAACAACACTGCCTCCTGATGAAGAAAAGTAAAGCCCATATTTATTTCCATTGGCATCCGCAGAAGTACCTACGTTTAAAACCGCCTCGAACTCATAGATCGATCCGGCGGCAACGGCAACGCTTAATCCAGTAATATCGATCAATGTTGTTGTAGCAGTTGCACTACCGATTGTTCGCGCATAGACCGGAACTCCTAACCCGGGCAGTTGACTTTTAATATTAACGGTGGTGCCGGCAACCAAGTTTCCAATGGTAATGGTTTTGGCGCCGGCAGCATTATCACCGATTGCAATAGATTGTGCTCCTGATCCTCCAATGGTGACGGCACCGGTCGTTGTTCCTGTTCCTATATTTGTCGGGGCGGCACCATTATCGTTTTGAATGTATAGGTAATTTGATCCGGTTGCATTGGACTGTAAAAAAGTTGCTCCATTTGAAGTCAGAATCAACCCATTGGCACCTCCATAAACGCGGGTTATTCCAGTCCCAACGGAATGGCCAATGGTGATAGTTTTGTTTGCGATACCAGACCCAATGTTGATATATTGAGTTGTAGCGCCTGTTCCAATACTGATATCACCGGTCGATGTTCCTGTATTTATGTTTGTCGGAAAATTTGAATCTACATTTAAACCAATGATTCCGCCACTTGAATGCATTGTGCCGGACACTTCAAATTGACGCGTAGGATTACTTGTTCCAACCCCTACGTTCCCGGTCGTGTAATAAACACTTGTGCCATTATTTGACCATACGCCAGATTGAGGGAGCGTGACATTCCCATTCACGGTTACATTATATCCGTTCACTTTCAGGCTTCCCAATGTCGCCAATCCAGCAACTTCAAATCTTGAAGATGGATTTGTCAATCCAACTCCGACATTACCCCCGTTTGGATTTAATGATATTGTCGTTGGGGTTCCACCTTCCCCAACACTTGTAAGGGATTGGAAGGTAGAAACCGCCGTTGTTGAATGAATGTCGATGGCAAGCCTGTTTTGCCCGCTGGCATCATCAATAATGAATTGTGGGGTTTGAATGGAAGTGTTGTCGCCTCTTATGTGAAACAGCGAATATGGAGCAGCCACACCAATACCAACCTTACCTAAAGTATTGTTTTCAAACAGGTTTGCATAGTTATTGGTATTATCAATTCTGAATTGATGCAAATCATCAACTCCATTGAGAACTGTAAATGCATCTCCATCCTCTCCGGCAAGAATCATTCCGGACTGACAAAAAAGACTACCAGCAACATCAAGTTTATAAAGAGGTGTAGCAGTTCCTATTCCGATTTTATTATCCGATGCAATTACAAGATCATTTGACGTTGTGGACGTTCCGAAATTGAAGTAATTATAATTTCCGGAAGGCTGGAATCCGGCAGTCATTTTCGTAACTCCGGATTGATATTTGAACAGTAGATTGGAATTCCGTGTGGTGAGTTGTTTGGAAATATCCCGGGTGCATGATACAAAAGATGCGTATGCCTCATTTTGAAAACTGATATTGGAATTGTCCGCACCATTTACAGCATCTGTCCAATTGTTGAAATACATATTGTAAAGTGACAGATTACAGGCCAGGGAATTGATGCAAACAGTTGAACCATTCCCATAGCAAAAATATCCTCCTTGCAACTGCGCTCCCAATACCAGTCTCCAGGCGCTTCCCCCGCCTCTATTGTCAATACAGTTTCCTGAGCCTCCCATCCTTCCGGTTGTAATTACCATTCCGGCTGAACCGGACAATCCTTTGATATAATTACCATTCATCAGTACCAGAGATTGGCCAATTGCAAGACCATTTGTAACAGGTGCGGTTTCAATCCAGCAGTTGGTAAAGGTTACAGTACAGAACTGATTAATGGTTATGGGAGCTGCCGCTGAATTGTCAAATTGGATATTGTTGATGTTAACTCCTAACTGCCCATCCTTTACTGTAAGCATCCCCGAACCACTGAAGAGAACAGAAGATGAGAATATTTTATAGGTGCCGGAAAGTGAATAAAGGGAATTATCGGCAAAAACAATTGTGGTAGCGGTATTGCTGCAAATCGGGTAATAAACGCCGTTATTGTTGAACTCGATGAATTTCCCTATGTAAGCATTCACCGTGTAACTTGCTCCTGAATTTGTCATAGATGAAGGTGCAGGAGAGTTACTTGCACCTCCTATTCCGTTTGCTGAAGTAGGGACAGAGGATGAAGTCATTGTTCCAGAAGCAATGACTGTTGTTGTATTTAAAACCGGGCCTTGAATGGTAAGGGTGTAATTTCCGGTGTACGCTTTCCCCTGAATCGTAACAGCATCATAATAGGTCCCGGTAGCAACATTTATAACAACATTGCCAGCGTTCAAAGGAGGGATTTGATCAACTGCAAATTGTACGGATGCATAAGCTGTAGCAGCATCATAACCATATTCAACAACATCGGAGCCACTACCATCATCAACGTAGTAGGTCAATGCTCCAAGTGAGATTACGGAGGTCCAGGATGCACCATTATATTGATAGAGGATTTTCCTGCCGGTTGTGACCAGTAAGAACCACTGGCCGGCATTTGGAGTTGTCGGGAAAGTGGCGCCATTATCACAAACCATGGCTATCGCCTTATATTTATTGAAATTTACATCTCCACCGACATCAAGTTTGGAAGTCGGATTTGTCACTCCAATTCCAAGGTTGCCACCTGCTTTTAAATACAAAGTATTTGCAGCAGCGCCTTTTTGAACGTACATGAAATCTGCACCTGTGCCGTAGTTGTCCCTCATTTTAAAATCACCGGTGGTACCAACACATTTAAAATTCCAGGACCCACCACTTGCCTGATCCATCATTTGAAAAGCTGCGCCACCTGCGCCACCGGTATTTGAAACACCTATTACCGGAGAACTTGATGAATAAGTATCAAGTATTCGTATAGGATTTGTTGTACCGATTCCAACAAGGCCGGAATTGTAGTAGATATTGTTTCCACTGGTAACCCATTGGGAAATCGAAGATGGGATTTCTTTGAAGCTTGATGCACCTGTAGTCAATGTATAATTACCGGCAATATTGGCAATGCAGAAGTAATATTTCTGTGTATTCTGATCATAGACCATATTGCCCAGGGGAACATTCGTGCCGAATGGAGTCGTTGCATTTTGAATGTTCCCCGGGGACCTTGGAGACAGTTGGGCGAATAATAACGCCGGTGAAAAGACGAGAATATAAAACAGGAGTTTTCTCATGGTTAGTAAGAATAAATGACCTGTATCTGGTCATATTTATAAACCGGGATAATAATTGTAAGCGTGGTGGTTGCAATGGTATATTGGTTGGTCAACTTCAATGTCATACCATTAAGCAAAACAGAAATAGTTACCGGAGTTCCGGCGAGTGTAATTATTGTCCAGGGAGATATTAATGCATCAGCCGAGGCTTCAGCATTGTAAACGGCAGAAGTGGTTTGACCAAGCATGGTTTTAACAGCTGCTACCGAAAGAACTTCCTGGGCGCCGGTTCCGGCAGTTGTTCTACCCATGATCGATGCTGTTGCAATATCTGCCTGCATCCCCAAGGTTACAGCTTTCGCGGTAATCGTTGTAGCATTACCAACCGATGTAATCGGACCGGTAAGATTTGCATTTGTCACAACGGTAGCTGCGAAACTGCCGGTTCCCGATCCGGTAACTCCACCGGTGAGGGTGATGGTCTGGTCTCCTGAGTTTGTGCCGGTAAGGCCAAGGTCAGTTTTAACCGTTGCCAGGGTTTGAATTTCAGGGGCACCACTGCCGGCAGTCTTTCGATAGACAAATGAACCGGTAGCCATATCTGCTTGTTTTGCGAGAGTTATAGCCTTATCGGTTATCGTTGTAGCAAAACTACCGGTACCCGATCCGGTTACCGGACCGGTGAGGGTAATTGTCTGATCCCCGGTATTGGTGCCAGAAATGCCGTCAAGCTTTGTTTTATCGGCTGCGCTCATCGAACCTGCGCTGCCGGTAGTAGCAGCATTTATGCTGATTGCCGGTGTAGAACCGCCAGATGAAACGATGGGACCGGTGCCGGTGACTGCCGTGACAGATCCACCTGCATCTGAAACAAAGTTCGCATAAGACATATACGAAAGGGAACAAGCTGCAGCCGTGGCAATGGTACACACATACTGTTTACCATTGGAAGCATCGATAACAGTTGTTCCGACTGCTATATTGATTCCAAAGGCAGTATTTACCCCGGCAACTCTGACTACCATTGCCGGTGTTGCTTGTCCAAATCCATATATGGATGCCAGGATAAGCGAAAGAAGAAGAAATAACTTTTTCATGGTTTTAAATTTTATTGGTTAAAGAATTATTAAGATTTGATCCCACTTCCTGACATCAAGTGAAACAGTGAGTATATTTGAACCGGAGCCACTCCATCTATCAGAGCGCACCGGTGTGGAATTGTAAAGAACTACCGAAGTGCTTTTAAGCACGAAAGGTGTAACCCAGGCATTTGCACCATCACCGGCAATCAGGATTTCGTATGAGTTGACGGTTTGAACTGTATGCGTATGATCTCCATAGGCAGCATGCGTGTGATCTGTGCCAAAGCCCGGGAACCCCACAAACGAAGTGTCATTTATCATTAAAGTCTGGCCTTGGATGCTGATTTTGTACAGTATTCCACCGCGAAAGAAAATCAGCGTATCCAATACACGGTTTTGAGACATCACCGTTGCGATGGTGAAAAAGAACAGGAATATTGCAAATATCTTCTTCATGGTGTATGGACAAAGGCCAGAGCTGTCATATTAGCGTTTACGAGTGTTTTCACGACAATTTTTGTTGCCGTTTTGCTGATGATATAAATTTCGACCGGGTTTCCTTTTGTGTCGAAGCCATTTACTACGTAGGTGTAATTTGTATCATCAAAAGCCTGATTCCAGACAAGGTCACAAGGTGATCCGGCAGTAGCGCTTGCATGTGATTCTCTTGTAACCGGCTGTGCATATAACTGTTCAACATAATTTAAAAGCATCAGTTCAAAATTCTCATGAGCTACAACCTGGACCTTGGTGCCAGCCTCTCTGCCGGTCAGGGCCGCTTTTATTGCATCAAATACATTTGAGAATGTTATCATTATTAGCTGTAATCGTCTGAATAATCGTCTGAATAGATCCGGTAACAAATGATTTGTGCAATACCTCTGATTATTGAAAAAAAAAATCTCTGTATGCCCGGTCATATTCCAGATCAAGGCTATAGAGATACTTGCCATCGATGAAATACTCCTTAACCTGGTTATTCGTGATGACAATCGGGTAGAGCAGGTTATCCTTTATTTCAAAAACCTGCCGGGAAAGAAGCATGTCCCGCAAATAATCTTTCATCTCCAGGGAAATCCATCCTGAATTGGTGATCATTTTCTGGACTTCCGAGGTGTCTGATTTCCTTGATGGAGCGTTGTAAAAGGAATCCTGTTCAAGAATCCGGTAATTGTTGACAGCATAATCGTACTCAAGGTTCATGGACCCTTTGCCGGTGAACCGAACTACATCATAGGCTCTTGCGAAGCTGTTTTGAAAAATGAAAATTCGTTCATGCTCATAAACTTGCTGATCAAGAATAAAGGTTCTTTGTAATCCCAATACCCCTGTTTGATATTGATCAAGGGTCACATCCCAACTTGAAACAATCTTCGTAGGAAAAAGAGATTCAAGGTTTAACTGCTTGTAACCAACAGAACACTCAATCACATCATTTTCAGCAGCGGCAAAGGGACCCGAAAGCACAAAATCAAAGGTGCCATCGGTAAACCAAACTTTTACTACAAGCTCGAAAAACTCGGCATTCAAACCCTTGTAAACATAGAAAAACAGTTTTTCGGGAACTGTTTTGCCGGTAGTTTTTACAAGGGGCGCCCAGGTGAGGAATGATCGAAGATTTTCTCCATCAAAGAAATCCTGCCCGGCAGCATTATAAGCAACAAGTGTTTCGCGGTTAAGGCCACCAGGGACTGCACTGCGAAGAGCGTCGAAATGTATTTTTAAAACATTGACGCTGTAGCGCTCAGCGAAACCGGCATAGAATTCGAGGATGTAATTGGAGAAAAGCTTATAATTGACTGTTGGATCGAAAGGGAAAGTGAATTTTGGAAGAATGTTATTGTCCAAAATGTTACAGAGATATTCACAGAAGTTGAATGTCACGTTCCCTGACGAATCAAGCGATTTTGCATCCAGAAACAAAGGGTTCATGTTCTTATCCCAAATACCACCAAGGATGGAGAAATTATCCCGGACAACAGGATCTATTCCTGAGAGCAGACCGGTAAGGTTAAGATTGGCAATTGTGGTGGTTACGGTTGCGGTGTAATTTGTTCCTTCCTTTATTGCCGTAAACCTCAAGCACCAAACGTATGCAATATACTCGCGGGTAACATTGAATAATGAGCAGAAATGGAAATTTGCTTTGAGACAATTATAAACATCCAAACTCCAACTCTCCTGGTCGTGAGTGCTAATTGGACAAGGCAGATCAAGGCCTGATTCATCAAGCGGAGAACGAACAGTTGTCGTAAAAACAAATGACTTTTCAGGGGTCGCAATGGTCAGGGTATGACCATCGACAATATCACAAGCAAGCACTTCCAAAAGAAAAGTACATTTCCTGCCGGCAGTTACAAACATATTGTCGGAGAATATTTTATAGAGCGAGGGATTCCCGGCAAATAAAATATCGGGCGGTGTGGACTGGATCGTGATCATGGTGCAATTTTATACCATTGATGCACCAGAATAAAGGACAACTAAAAACACGAATAAGCTTTGATGATGGCAGGATTCATTTTGCCTTTTGTCATTGTTACCTGGACTTCACTGAGCAGGTACTTGTTGCCACCAATCATATATTTTCGGGAAAAATCAAGTTCCTTAAGTTCAAGAAATGTCATTTGCTTTGTGATTTTCAGGCATTTAGCTGTCATTCTGAAATCAAAATATGCCTTGTAATGTTTATTGATCAGGCCAACATGTCCTCCTACCCAAAGATTATTGTTATCAATTGTAAACCCCCGGCTTGCCATAAAACCATTGTCATAAGGAGCTTCCTGATAATATGCAAAGGCAAGTGTTGGGATATATGCAGCCCAATTTGACCTTGGATTGCCGATGATGGCATTATATGGAGTGAACTCTTCTGAACATGGCGAGGAGAACTTGGATTCAATGGACTGATCCTTATTTTTATAAATCCACTGAGAATACATATTCCAGGTCCAATACATTGCGGTTGTAGCCTGCCAAAGCTTTGTAGTATTCATAACCCAATACTGATCCAGATCGAATACAAATCTTAGATCCCCGACACTCGAAGCAGGCCAGGGTGCCAGTTCGCAGACGGACTGAACTGATGACTTGATCCTATCCAATACGACTTGTTGGCCTGCATTTATTACCGGGAATCTTTCATCATTTGTATCCATGGTAAGCTTGAAATCAAAGCCGGTGATCTTGTTTTCCAAATCAAGGGCGATTGAGATCACCTGGGATGAAAATTCCACATAATCAGTTGACTTTACTATTTTATCAACGGATACAAGCTTTGCAACTTTGGTCGTATTATTGACGAAGAAACGGATGTTGAAATAAGTTTCGAGATTGATAAAGAAGTCTTTTAAGGAAATTCTTGGAACATGGTAATTGAGAAATATTTTCAATTTATCATAGCTGAAATA
>CAIYOZ010000056.1 GCA_903927945.1 uncultured Bacteroidales bacterium
GGGAGTATTATGATGAAAATAATGCCTGGACATATCGATGGGATGTACAACATAATATTGCAGATTTGGTGAAATTGATGGGTGGAGCTGACAAATTTACAAAAAATTTGAATGCAACATTTAATGAACCATTAGGAGAAGGGAAGTATCAATTTTACAACCAATTCCCTGATAATACTGGCAGTGTTGGTCAATTTACAATGGCTAATGAACCCTCTTTTCACATACCGTACCTGTACAATTATGCAGGCCAGCCATGGGAAACTCAAAAACGTATCCGACAGTTACTCAAGTTTTGGTTTCGGAATGATTTAATGGGTGTTCCCGGTGATGAAGATGGAGGAGGAATGTCAGCTTTTGTTGTTTTTTCTTCAATGGGTTTTTACCCGGTTACACCTGGTTCGGGAACCTATAATATTGGAAGTCCGTTATTCAGCTCGGTGAAAATCGAATTAGGGAATAATAAAGTATTTGAAATTGAGGCTCAAGGTTGTTGCGAAGATAATAAATATATTCAATCGGCAATTTTGAATGGTAAAATATGGAATAAACCATGGTTTAGTCATTCTGACATAGCCAATGGCGGAAAATTGGTTTTAGTAATGGGTGATAAAGCAAACCGGAACTGGGGTTCATCGTTAGACTCTGTTCCACCTTCATCTGATATTATAAATTAAAAAAATATTATCTTTGAACATGAGAGTTCTCAATCGTTTATTTATTCTTGTGGTGTTATTTGGAAATTTGTCGAAAACCAACGGGCAAAATACTTCAATTACTTTCTCTAATCCACTACATCCTGATTATCAAACGATTCCTGTCAGAGAGTGGGAAAAGAACTTTGATTCCTTTGAATTTAAAGATTATAAGAAAGGTTCGCATCAATTACCCTATCGGTTTCATATTCCTGAAAAAATGAAACGTGATCAAAAGTATCCTTTGGTACTTTTCATGCATGGAAATGGAGAAAGAGGCCTGGATAATCGAGGTCAATTTGAGCGCTTTCCCTGTGTAAAGTTTTGGGAAAGGTATCCGTGTTATATTTTAGCACCACAATGTCCATCAAAATATGGCAATATCCCAAATTCTGAATTAGTTTGGGTTGATACGCCCTTTGATGCAAAGTCACATACGATGAAATCGGAACCAACATGGCCTATGCAATTGACTATAGAGTTGTTGGAGAAAGTAATCAGAGAGAATCAAATTGATAGCAATCGTATTTATGTGACGGGTTTATCTATGGGAGGTTTTGCAACCTGGGAACTAATTCAGCGAGAAACAGCTAAATTTGCAGCAGCCATTCCTGTATGTGGTGGAGGTGATACCGCGTTTGCATCAAAGCTGATCAATATCCCACTTTGGGTATTCCATGGTGAAGTGGATAAAACCGTTCTAGTGGATCGTTCCCGAAATATGGTAAAAGCCATAATAAATGCTGGTGGAAAACCAAAATATACTGAATATCCGGGAGTGAGACACGATTGCTGGGGACTGACCTATGGAAATCCCGAAGTTTGGGATTGGTTATTTTTACAATCAAAGCAATAGCATTTTGACAATGTGTTTTAAATTAAATTATCAAATTTTCAAATCAATCATGAAATCAAGAATTCACCAAATAAATTAAAATATCTAATTGAGTAACTCATCTTCAAATTCGTCAGAATTATACCGTTTCAAGGCACTGGATATATTTCGTGGTTTAACTATCTGTTTTATGATTATTGTGAATACATCTGGAAATGGAGCCACAACTTATTGGCCGCTCATGCATGCCGATTGGCATGGGTTTACACCAACCGATCTTGTCTTTCCATCTTTTTTATTTGCAATGGGTAATGCTTTAAGTTTTGTGATGAAGCGATTTGATACAATGAAACAATCTGAAGTTTTGTGGAAAATTATTAAACGGATGATTCTCATTTTCCTGATTGGTTATTTGATGTACTGGTTCCCCTTTTTTAGGTTAGATAACCAGTCACACCTTGTTTTTTCTTCGATATCTCACACGCGTATTATGGGCGTTTTGCAACGCATAGCTTTGAGCTATTGTATTGTGGCCTTGTTGGCTTATTACCTTGGAACAAAAAAAACGATTTTCATTGGAGTTCTTTGTTTGTTTGCCTACTGGGTTCTTTTAATATCATTTGGAATGTCAGGTGATGAACTTAGTAAGACAGGAAATGCTGTTTTACGCCTGGATACATGGTTATTTGGACTGAATCATTTGTACACTGGTGAAGGTTTTCCTTTTGACCCGGAAGGTATTTTGAGCACTTTGCCAGCACTTTTTAATGTTATAGGTGGTTATGCTGTTGGACGCTTTTTACAAAAATCACCGAAGAGTTACGAGGGTCTTAGTAAGTTGTTACTTGTCGGTATTGTTTTGCTTTTTATTGCGTATTGTTGGAATTCAAGTTTTCCCGTAAACAAAAAGCTATGGACTAGTTCTTATGCCGTATTGACGGTGGGTCTGGATTGTTTGATATTAGGCATTATCGTATATCTGACTGAGTTTTCTGGGAAGTTCGGTAATGCACATTTTTTTTTGGTGTTTGGAAAGAACCCTCTGTTTATTTATTTGTTGAGTGAGATTGGTGTAACCGTAATGTGGTTCATTCATATTGGAAATAAACCTCTTTTTGCGTGGCTGTATCAAAATGTTTTTTGTCTGGCAGGTTTATATTTTGGTGCATTTTTATTTTCAATATGGTGGATGTTGATGTGTTGGTCTGTTGGTTATTTCCTAAACAAAAAAAAGATTTATATCAAACTATGATGATTGATGCTTAATAGTTTAAAGTTATGTTTTTTATCAATTGATTATTTAATATGAAACGGATTTTCTCTTTAGTCATTTACTTCTTAGTTACTTTTTTTTCAGTCTATTCTGCTGAACCGATAAATTACGTCAATCCATTTATTGGAACCGGTGGTCATGGACATACATTTCCGGGTGTAACATTACCTTTTGGAATGGTTCAACTGAGTCCGGATACCCGCACGTTGGGTTGGGATGCCTGTAGTGGGTATCATTATTCAGACAGTTCAATTATTGGATTTAGCCATACCCACTTAAGCGGAGTCGGGATTGGAGATTATGGTGACATACTTTTTATGCCTTTTAGTGGAGAAGCGAAATTAGATGCCGGAAATCCTGAAAACCCCGGTTCAGGATATCGTTCGCGATTTACTCATACCGAAGAAAGTGCAACTCCAGGTTATTATCGAGTCAGATTGTCTGACTATGATATCTTAGTTGAACTTACCGCCACACAGAGAGCCGGATTTCATAGGTATACATTTCAAAAAGGAGGAAATTCGGGTGTGATGATTGATTTGGCACATACAATACACGGACATAAAAACCCTGTAAATGAAATTCGAATTATTAGTGATACTGAAATTGAAGGATTGAAACGAACTGAGGGATGGGCCACAAATCATTTTGTTTATTTTAGAGCGAAATTCAATAAACCCTTTACCTGTAAATTGTATCAAAACAATGTGGAAGCTGTTGGTTCAAAAGAAATTATTTCACATGCGAGTAAAGCTGTGCTTTTTTTCGAAACTCAGAAGGGTGAACAGGTTTTATCTAAGGTAGGTATCTCGTCGGTGGATTATGAGGGTGCCAGAAAGAATCTTTATGCTGAGATTCCTGATTGGAACTTTGATAAAGTTGTAACTGATGCTAAACAGGTTTGGAATACTGAACTGGGGAAAATCAACGTTGAAGGGAAAACCGAAAATGATAAAATAATTTTCTATACATCCCTTTATCATAGTGCCATTGATCCGAATGTCTTTTCAGATATTGACAGTCGATATCGAGGAGAGGATGGTAAAATTCATCAAAAGAACGGATTTACAAATTATACCGTTTTTTCATTGTGGGATACTTTCAGAGCTTTACATCCATTGCTCACCATTATTGACCCAAAACGGGATAATGATTTTATTAATGCATTGTTGAGTAAATACGATGAAGGTGGAATTTTACCAAAATGGGATCTGGCGGACAACTATACCGGCACAATGATAGGTTATCACGCTGTTCCGGTGATCGTTGATGCATATATGAAAGGAATTCGTAATTTCGACATTGACAAAGCCTATAAGGCGATAATAAAATCATCACTTTATGATACCGCCGGAGTAAAGGCTCCTTCTAAACAAGTAATGAATAAATTGGTTTCCAGGGACAAATACCTGAATGCTATGTACGGATTTATACCGGCAGATTCAATTGACCGCTCTGTTTCAATAGGGTTAGAATATGCTTATGACGATTGGTGTATTTCTCGACTGGCTAAAAGTTTAGGGAAAATGGATGATTACAAAATCTATTGTAAACGGGCATTGCGCTATAAAAAATACTTCGATTCCTCTTCAGGTTTTATGCGTGGTATAAATGCTGATGGAAGTTGGGTAACGCCATTCAATCCACGTATTTCGTCCGGTAAAACGGATTATGTAGAAGGGAATGCATGGCAGTGGAATTGGTTTGTGCCACAAGATATTCCTAGTCTTGTGAAATTAATGGGCGGCAAAACGAAGTTTATCACTAAGTTGGATTCATTGTTCTCAATACCCTCACATATTGAAGGTGAAGAACAAATTGTTGATGCTTCCGGCTTGATTGGAATGTATGCCCATGGCAATGAACCTAGCCATCATATTGCGCATATTTACAATTATGTCGGTCAGCCCTGGAAGACTCAAGCCCTGGTGGATAGTGTACTTTCTACTTTTTATCTGAACGATCCGGATGGTATTTCCGGTAATGAAGACTGTGGACAAATGTCTGCTTGGTATGTTTTGAATGCAATTGGATTTTACTCCTTCTGTCCCGGAAATCCGACATATTCCATTGGACGGCCTGTTTTCGACAAAGTAACGATTCAACTCGAAAATAACAAACAGTTTGTTGTAAAAACGATCAATAATTCAAGAAAAAATAAATATATTCAATCAGTTATGTTGAACGGAAAAGTACTCAAGAAACCATTTATTGATCATGCAACTATAATCAATGGAGGTATTTTAGTCTTTAAAATGGGACAAAGCCCAAATTACAATTGGGGTAATTGAAAATTAGTGTGACTATGAGAAAATCATTACAATTATTATTGGGTTTGTTTTTTGTTACATCGTCGTTGTTTTCACAAAAGGCATCCATTTATCATAAAGGTTGGATTGATTTCAACAAAAATGGAAAGATGGATCTATTTGAGGATCCAACTCAACCTGTGGAAAAGCGGATTGCGGATTTGCTTTCGCAAATGACGGTAGACGAAAAATCATGCCAGACTGCAACGTTGTATGGCTATGGTCGCGTATTAAAAGATCAACTTCCTACTCCCGAATGGAAAACTGAAATTTGGAAGGATGGCATTGCAAATATTGATGAGCACTTGAATGGTGTGAAGAGTCATACCGTTTTTGTTTCTGATAAATACACCTATCCACATAGTAATCATGCAGAAGCTATTAATAACGTTCAAAAATGGTTTATTGAAGAAACGCGCCTGGGCATTCCCGTTGATTTTACCAATGAAGGGATTCATGGACTAACACACGATCGTGCTACACCACTTGTTTCACCCATTGCTATCGGTAGCACCTGGAACAAAGCGTTAGTCTATCAGGCGGGAGCTATTGTAGGTCGTGAGGCCAAAGCCCTGGGTTATACCAATGTTTATACTCCCATTTTAGATGTTTCGCGCGATCAGCGGTGGGGAAGGGTCGTTGAAACTTACGGGGAAGATCCGTTTTTGATAGCTGAATTGGGGATACAGATGGTGAAAGGAGTTCAAAGCCAGGGAGTGGCATCTACCATAAAGCATTTTGCGGTATATGGAGTGCCTAAGGGAGGCAGGGACGGGAATACCCGAACAGATGCTCATGTGGCACCCCGTGAAATGCTGCAAATGCATCTTTATCCGTTTCGTCGGGTTATTGAAGAGGCACATCCCATGGGTGTAATGAGTAGTTATAATGATTGGGACGGAGAACCAATTACCGGGAGCTATTATTTCCTGATAGAACTTTTGAGACACCAATTTGGGTTTACCGGATATGTGGTTTCGGATAGTGAATCGGTCGAATTCCTATATAGTAAACACAGAGTGGCTGATACCTATAAAGAAGCTGTCAGGCAAGTCATTGAAGCCGGATTGAATGTTCGGACAAATTTCACAGACCCTAAGGATTTTATAGTTCCTCTTCGCGAATTGGTAAATGAAGGAAAAATATCAATGAAGACGTTGGATGAAAGAGTCGCTGATGTACTGCGTGTGAAATTTCAACTTGGGCTTTTTGATAGCCCGTATGTGAAAGATCCAATGAAAGCAAATGAAATTCTAGACCCGCGTAACACACATGATTTTGTGTTGGATATGGCTCGTCAATCATTTGTCTTATTGAAAAATAAAAATAAAACATTGCCCTTGGATCTGAAAAGAATCAAGAATATATTGGTAACGGGTCCATTGGCAACAGAAACAGGTTTTCTGATTTCACGTTATGGCCCTTCGCACCTGAATTTGATTTCGGTGTTAGACGGAATGCGGAACTATGTTGGTAAAAATGCAACTATAAATTATGCTAAAGGTTGTAACACTACTGATGCTACCTGGCCTGAAAGTGAAATATTCCCGACTGAATTAACTCTGGTAGAACAAGCTCAAATAGATTCAGCAGTATTAAAAGCAAAACAATCGGATGTAATAATAGCCGTGATAGGTGAAGATGATAGCATGGTGGGTGAAACGAAATCACGTACTAGTCTTGACCTGCCGAGTCGTCAGGAGAAACTTCTACAAGCATTACAGGCTACAGGCAAACCTGTTATCGTGGTATTGGTTAATGGACGTCCACTCAGTATCAACTGGGCTAACCGATATGTAAACAGTATCCTGGAGACCTGGTTTTCGAATGCAATGTTTGGGCAAGCAGTAGCCGAAACATTGTTTGGGGATTATAATCCGGGTGGAAAATTGACAATGACTTTCCCCAAGACAGTGGGGCAGATTGAGTTTAATTTCCCTTATAAGCCCGCCTCACAAGCCGATCAACCCAAGAGCGGCGCTAATGGATATGGTGATTCACAAATTAATGGGGCACTTTATCCTTTTGGATATGGACTCAGTTATACAACTTTTGAATTTTCAAATTTACTGGTAACACCTGAAAAACAAAACAAACAGGGAGAGATTCAGGTGTCAGTAGATGTGAAAAATACCGGTGATAGAAAAGGGGATGAAGTAGTACAACTTTACCTGAAAGATTTGGTGAGTAGTGTTATTACTTACGATTATCAGTTGCGGGGATTCGAACGGGTTACACTCGTTCCTGGTGAAATTAAAACTGTAAAGTTTACCTTGAAACCCGATGATTTGGCTTTGTTGGATAAAAATATGAAGTGGACAGTAGAACCGGGGATATTTGAAGTGATGATTGGAAATTCATCCGTTGATATCAAATTAAAAAAAGAGTTCGGGATTCTGAATTAACTAATTATTGGTTTCTAAGAAAGTAAATAATAGTATAAAAACTACCTCATTAAATGAAAAAAACAACTAAATCTCCAGGAATTTTATTTACGGTATTGTGTCTTATTATTTTTTGTTCAGGGTGTAACAACGTTTCAAAAAATCAATCAAAATCACGATCAGAAAATGAAAAACAAGACACACTGCCATCCCCATTAGGATTCCAAACTACTATCGATGGGAAACAAACCAATCTTTATGTTTTAAAAAATAAAAACCATGCTCAAGTGGCGTTTACCAATTATGGTGGTCGTATCGTAAGTTTAATTTTGCCCGATCGGAATGGCAAAATGACAGATGTTGTCGTTGGTATGAAGAGTGTTCAAGCTTACGAACTTTCATCAGAACCTTATTTTGGTGCAACGATTGGCCGATTTGGAAATCGCATAGCAAAAGGTAAATTTACCCTGGAGGGTAAAACCTATAAACTCTTTACAAACAATGGACGAAACACGCTCCATGGTGGAAAAAAAGGGTTTCAATATGTAGTCTTTGACGCCAGACAGATTGATGGAAAAACATTGGAACTCACCTACCTTTCGCCAGACAGGGAAGAAGGCTTTCCCGGTAATCTGAATGTGAAAGTGACCTATACTCTAACTGATAATAATGAATTGAAAATGGACTATGAAGCGACTACAGATAAAACTACAATTGTAAACCTGACTAACCACGCCTTTTTCAATCTTAATGGTGAAGGAAGTGGTACTATTTTAAATCACAAAGTCTTGATAAATGCTGATAGATATACACCTGTTGATTCCACACTTATCCCAACCGGCATTTTGGCTTCTGTAGCGGGGACTCCATTCGACTTTACAAAGATGACAACTATTGGAAAACGTATTGAAAAGAAAAATGTACAATTGGAAAATGGAAAAGGTTACGACCATAATTTTGTTCTTAGACACTATAATAGTTCCAACCTAAATTGGGTTGCGCGGGTGATTGGCGATAAGAGCGGTATCCAGATGGATGTTTACACTCAGGAACCTGGCTTACAATTCTATAGTGGCAACTTTATGCTAAGTAAGAATACTTTCAAAAATGGTAAAAAAGATGATTTTAGAACTGCATTTGCCATGGAAACCCAACACTTCCCAGATGCTCCAAACCAACCTAATTTTCCAACAACTGTATTAAAAGCAGGTCAACGATATAAGACATCCTCAGTATATAAATTCTCAATAAGCAATTGAAATAAATAACAAAATGGTGACAATAGATTATATCTTAAGTACATTCCGATTATTTAATTTTGTAGTTCAACTGGCATTCGTGTGAAACAAATAAAAACAAAGCATACCACAGCAAAAGAATATAAAAGCTAAATTTCTATTGGCTGAACAAGCTATTCTAGCTCCTGCGATCCTCCTGCCTAACTCCTGAAAGAGTCTTTACGACAAAGTTACTAAAAAAATTAGAAATGCATACTAAATACAAATACAACCTATATCTATATAGATATGTTTTTAGAATGTATTAAGTATGTATTATATATGTATTATCTATGTATTGTCTAAAGACTCTTTCAGGAGTTAGGCAGGAGGTTTTATACAGATTCATAGGAGAATGAAAGGTGTTACCACCCCATTAAATGCATGCCATGATCCCCTATTTGACCGATGGAGTACAGTGGATCCGATGGCGGAAAGCAGTTACTCCCAGACACCTTACAAATACTGCAACAATAACCCGGAGAATTATATTGATCCGGACGGACGTTCAGAGACAGATGGTA
>CAIYOZ010000057.1 GCA_903927945.1 uncultured Bacteroidales bacterium
CCCCCTTTAATTTGTGATATGTAGAAATTTTCATTAATCCAAGCGGTGGGTATTTATCTTTGTAATTTGCTTCTGTTAGAAGGATATTGTCTTTCATGAATTTAAAAAAAAGTATCTAAACCACAAAAGTACAATTCCTTTACTATACCTCCAACATTTTATGAATTTATTTTTAAACATATTTAAAAGTTATTTTAATTCTTAATTATTCTTTTCAAAAAAAATACTTACTTGTATTTTCTCGTAATAGTTTACTAGCTCAATTGAATTAAAGATTTCGTTCTATGACCTGGAGGTATTCTAACAGTTTTCTATTTTCAGCTTACAATATGTTTTTGCCATTCCAGATCAGCCCTTCACTTCCACAAACACCGAATCGGAAACCTTCAATCCATCCCCTGTCCGTACAAAAACATAGCAGCTCACCACCTGGTCCGCCTGCATGTCCGGGTATTTCATCTGGAGGGTTACGTTGGTCCCGTGTCCAATGAATTGCCCGGCCGTCAGCAATTTGTTAGTTTTTAATAAGGCACAGGCAATGATTTCATCGGTGGAATATAATTCAGGAATCAAGGCACGGGCATTATAGCTCAGTGTGATTCCTTCGGCATCGATCGTTGCTCCGGTGATCGTCACGGGTGTCAGTGAGCCTTTGGAAAGCAGCATCAGGGGATAACTGATTACCGGTTCAGTACCCTCCATCACGAAAGCTGTTTTGAAATTGGCTGCCACAAACACGTTTTGAGGGGATTGGTATATTTCACGTTCTGGGAACCCCAGGTTGATAATGCTCCTGAAGATTTGATACATCTCCCCTATCCTGGACATGCGTGCCCGCAGGATGAGTTGCTTTGGTGACTTAGAATCTTTGGGCATAAATGCTTTCGAACGAACGATGTACCTCCCGTTTAAAGTGTACGTCACAAAGTTGCCTATGGAATTCTTCATGGCCCCGGTCAGTGGATTTTCTGCGATACTCATAGCGATGATTTTTTTAAGTGAATGATTGGATTCCGGTTCTTTTTTGCCTCAACCGGTCATCGGCTGAAGATATTCTGTAAAGATAAATATTATTTTGTGAATTTTAACCTTATTGAAAGTATGTTAAACAGCATTTTTATTCCTTTTTTACTGCTATTGCGACTCCTTGCATCTCCCTGCATGATAAAGAACTGAATAATTAGTTATTATTAACTTCACAGAGCCGCATATTTAACAGTTGCTAGTCCTTTCCACGTCCTGTAGGATATCAGTTTTAACTCTTGACAAGCATGAAATGATGGATAACCTGTCACCACGCCGGTTTGGGGATCAATTCCGCTCTCTTCAGCCATAAATAGACTGGGGTTTGTTATCTATTTGTCATTCCTATAAAAGGTATTCGACGGGAGTATACAGGGTGTCGTCAGGGGGATCAGAGGGATTCATCCCTTGCAACACCCTAGCAACACCCTAGCAACCCCCTAGCAACCCCCTAGCAATGTATGACAAATCCATGACAAACCCATGACAAATCAGCCGGCAGGAATAGTTGCTGTATATGATCTTTATCGCCCTCCCACTTCGACAGGATCAATAGGAACCTGATCATGAACAGTGGGAGTGCGACTAGTACGAATACTAAAATAAAAAAAGTACAAACGTAGCTGTCTGTACTTTAGGAGTGAGAAATGAGGAATGAGTAAAAAGTAGATTTAGAAAGTCAGGCTTCGTTGGCAAACCTTTCGTCGGTACGGCGAAGCTTCAGGTCTTCAATAATCTTACGCATCTTGGTCACCAGGGGTTGGTTGTCATCGGTGCGTATCACATAATCCACCTGATCGATCTTTTCCTCATCAAGCTGTTGGTAGGCTATCCGTTCACGGACATGCTCGGGGGTTACTCCGTCGCGTTTGACTACCCGGGCGATACGAACATCCTCGGCGGCAGTAACGAGTATCACCAGGTCAACCAGTTTGTTCATGCCACTCTCGAACAGAATGGCCGATTCCACAAAGAGTATCTTCTTGGGCAGCCGGTGGGATACCCAGGTACTAAAATCTTCGCGAACCAACGGATGGACAATGTTGTTAAGTTTGAGTAGTAATTCTGGCTTGCGGAACACAATTTTAGCCAGTGCCGAACGGTTCAAACCGGAGTTGGAGTATATGCCTTCTCCAAATAAATCGACCATTTTTCGACGCATAAGCGAATGTTCATTTTGCAGGCGACGTGCTTCCAGATCGGAATCGTACACAGAATAACCTTCCGCGCGTAACAATTCGGCGAGTGTAGATTTACCACCGCCTATTCCGCCGGTTATTCCTATGATGAGTGGTCTGTTCATTCAAAGTAAAAGAATAAAGATGATAAGATAGAATGACTATAAATAAGCCTTTTCAACTGAAACAACCAAAGTGTTTATTCGGTTCAGCAATTCTTCTAAATTAGGATATTTTGTGGTTTTTAGAAACCGAAACTGAATCCTACGGTAATGGTTGTGTTTTTACCCTGCAAATAAGCGGGTGTGAACATGTTCAGGTATCCTTGTGCCGTTGGTGCCGTCGGACGTACCTCTCCCGGAATGGGGGTGGAAGTGAGATTATACCCCCGGATATCGGAGTAGGCCACGTTGATGATGGCATAGGCATTGTTCACGATTTCATATTGTGCATTGAAGCCGATGGTGTGGTTGCTCCAGGTAATATCTTTTAGAACGGGCTGGCTGAGAATCACATCTATATCATGATTAACATTAATATAATTGTATTCGTTACCATGCTCGGCATTCAGGTATGAAAAGCTCAAATCCAGTCCCCGGATAGGTTTATAATTCAGGGCCAGGTAGATCTCCCGTGAATTGTCACCCAGGTAACTTCCCAGGTCATAACCGTTGGAAGCCCAGGTAAGGGCCGGGATAAAATGCTTGTAATTGATGATATTGGTCTGTGTATATTCCCCGATGAGGGATAGGTTATCGAGGGGGAAATTGCTGAGTTCCCCACCCAGTTTCACGGAGATGGGATTCCTTTCGGTATTGCCTGGCAAAACCCTGCTCCACATCCATTCGTCAATGTAGATGGAAGAATACAAATGCAAGTGCTTTATGTTGCGCGAGCTGAAGTTCATGAACACCTGGGAATTCTGATTTTCCAGTGTCAGGCCCTTGGTGAGCGTGTGATCAATGGATTTATAAAAGGCTATGGGAAGATAATAAGCGGGTTGATCATTTTCTTCGGCGTAAATAATGGAATTACCGATGGACAAATTCAAATTACGCACGGGAGTAAAGGTAAACATGTTAGCCGAAATGAACTTGTTGGTCATACGGTAACGTTTGGCACCCTGGTTATCTACGTAATATCTCGTTGAGTCCAAGACGTTCGACACCAGCCATCCGTGGAAGTATTGCATCTCGAACCATTTGGCTGGTTTCAAATGGAGGGCCAGCATGGGAAACGATGGAGCCCGACCTGAGAGGATATTCGAGCCGTGGTTGTTATCACCCCAGACGACATTGTCCTTGATAAGGCCGATAGAACCCCAGTTCCAGGAGTATTTTATTCCTCCGCGGGAATCACTGAAGTCACCTCCGTTGGTTGATTCCTTATATTCATATCCCGGATAATCATTCAGGTACGAAGGCTTGGCTAACAAGGCACCGTCGACTGAAACATCACGCAGGCTGCCGTAAACACTCAGGTGCTTTCCGATCATGGACTGGAAATCGGCTCCATACCATCGTTTGATAATGTTCCCGTTCCGGTTGGAAGTTATGTCCATGCCGATAATGGGTGTAATCCTTGCCCTGAAAAGGCTGTCGCGGAACGTAAAGGCCGGTTGCCACAGTGCGGCCGACAGTTGATCGTTTTTAGCCAGGTTTACCTTGGTGTCGGGGAGTTTATCCTGTTCCAGGGCAAACTCATTCAGGAAGAACTTCAGTTCATCCTGCTGGCGTTTATTGAGTTGGTTGACTTGCTTTTGTGCTTGCAGTAATCTTTCGGTGATAAACAAACGTGAATAAGGTTTCGCCACGGAATTCAGTTCAATCATGCCATCATTGGCCAGTTCGTCCAGGTAATCGTAGATGCGGGTGTACGAAATATGCTCAGGAATATCCTGAGCATAAGTCGATAGAATTGCAAAAACAAACAGAACAGATATAATTGTTTTCCTCATTTTCTTGTTTTTATAATGTCTAATGTCAAAAGGTCTAAGGTCAAATGTCTATGATTCTCTTAGTCCTTAGTCTTTTGTCTTTTGTCCTTAGTCTTTATTTTACAAACAAAATGCTTGCTGAGGATGCCGGAACCGTAAAATAAGTGTTAGTAACCGATGAAATACCTGTAGTATTGATTTGTCCATCATGGCATACCAGCGTCCATTCTCCTTCGGGTATCTGAACAGATACTGCTTTTCGGTTTCCATTGTAAATGACCAGGATATCTTTCCAAACTTCATCGTTTACATGATCGGTGAGCATAAAGGCCACCACGTTGGGGGTTTTCTCCGTGAGGAATTTCAAATGTTGCTGTATCATATCCTGGGTGGAGATCCTGAATGCCGAATGTGCTTTACGTAAGGCGATGAGCCCCTGGTAGTAGTTGAACACATCCTTGTGCGTTGTCTTTGAATCCCAGTTTATGCAGTTTATGGAATCGGGAGACTGATAGGTGTTGTGAATGCCCCGCTTATTGCGGTACAGTTCCTCACCGGCATACAGGAACGGTACACCCTGGGAAGTATAGACGATAGTTTGCGCCAGCTCATTGAAACGAACCAGTTCATCGTCGGTGGCATTGGCCGGTTTGGAATCCCTTAGTTTATCGACCAGGCACATGTCATCATGGCACGACACGTAGTTTATGGTTTGTGTCGGGTTATTCACATAGGGTTCCTTCGAATAGATAAGTTTTGAATAGTCAATGCTGTCGTGTTGGGTACCACCTACTACACCAAACTTCACACTCTCTGCCAAACTGTCGATTCCGGAAACAAATCCCGGTACGGAAGAATGCATCCAGCTGCCCCGAATGGCATCCCGCATGTCATCACTAAACACAGCAATGCCATTCAGTTGTTTGGCATTCTTCTTAACAGCCCTCTTATCCTCGGCTAGCGGGGTTGCTGCAGCAGTCCAACCTTCGCCATACATGAATATCGTGGGATCAATCTTATCCAATGCTGCGCGAATGGCATTCATGGTTACGATATCATGCAACCCCATCAGGTCAAAACGAAAACCGTCTACATGATATTCTGTAGCCCAGTAAACCACCGATTCAATCATGAACTTGCGGAACATGCCACGTTCCGAGGCTGTTTCATTCCCGCATCCGGAACCATTCGACCAGGTGCTGTCTTTATTCATCCGGTAGAAATAGCCCGGTGCCAACAGGTCCATGTTCGATCCTTTGCCTTTGGAGGTATGATTGTACACCACATCCATAATGACCCGTATTCCGGATTGATGAAGCGATTGTACCATTTCTTTGAATTCCTTGATGCGTGTTACCGGATTCAGGGGATTTGTAGAATAACTTCCTTCGGGAACATTATAATTCACGGGGTCGTAACCCCAGTTGTATTTATTCTCATAGAGCTTTGTCTCATCAATTGAAGCAAAGTCGAATACCGGTAATAGATGCACGTGCGTAATTCCCAGTTCCTTCAGGTGATCGATCCCGGTACTCTCCCCGGCAGTGTTTTTAGTACCATGTTCGGTAAAGGCCAGAAATTTACCCTTGTTCTTCATACCTGAATTGGGTGAAACAGAAAAATCCCGCATATGCACTTCATACAGGGAGATATCGGCAAAGCTTTTAAGGGGTGGACGGACATCATTCTCCCAACCTACGGGGTTTGTATCCGCAAAATCAATAATGGCTGCCCGTTTTCCATTGACTCCGGTTGCTTTGACCCACATGCCCGGAGTTTCTTCCTGCCATTTATCATGTATCCGTGCCTGGAACGTATAAAATTTCCCTTTTAAGTTCTGATCGACCTTCCTGATCCAGGTTCCTTTTTCGGAACGGTTCATATCCAGGGTCTGGTAAGCTCCACCTTCGCTCCCATTATCATACAGTAAAATCTTTACTTCCGATGCGGTAGGTGCCCATACCCTGAAATTGGATACCTGGGGCGAATAGGTCAGTTCCAGGTCGGTACCGTCGTAAACTGGATAATCATCAAAAGTAGTATAATGAGGTGTCGTATTGCACCCACTTAACATTCCGGAAATCAGCAACATAAATAAAGAGTATTTTTTCATGTTTAATTTTAATTGATTATGTTTCAATCTAAAAATAAAATAAATGACAGTATTGATAATCAGGTATTTTAACTCACAAATGGTTGTATTAGTATTGGATAATACCATCCCGTTTCAAAATGGCATCAATGGTCGGTTCTTGTCCGCGAAACCTTTTATATAAGATCATAGGATGCTCGGTTCCCCCTTTTTCCAGTATGTTGCGACGGAATGAGTCAGCTGTTTTCTGATCGAAAATGCCATTCTTCGAAAATACCGAGTATGCATCCGCATCAAGTACTTCAGCCCATTTATAACTATAATAGCCTGCGGCATATCCACCGGCAAATATATGACTAAAGGTAGGACTCATGGCTGCATTGGGCACCAGGGGTAAGATTTGTGTGGAAGCCATTTCAGCTTTCTCATACTCAATGACATCACCCTCCAAGGGGGTTTCAATGGTATGGTAGGCCATATCCAGGTAACAGAAACTGAGCTGACGTAAACAGAAATAGGCATTGTTGAAGTTCTCGGAAGCCTTGATTTTCTGAATCAATTCCGCCGGTATTTTCTCTCCTGTCTGGTAATGGGTGGCAAAACCATCCAGGAATTCCTTTTCAGAAGCCCAGTTCTCCATGAGTTGTGACGGAAGTTCCACAAAGTCGCGGTATACATTGGTTCCCGACAATGATTCGTAGGTACAATGTGTGAGCATTCCGTGCAACGAATGTCCAAATTCATGCAGGAAAGTCTTGAGTTCATCAAATGTCAGCAATGCCGGTTTCGTATCGGTGGGACGGGTAAAATTCATGACCAGTGTGACCTGTGGACGGCTGTCGGTCTTCCCGATCATCCATTGTGCCTTAAAATCACTCATCCAGGCTCCGGCTTGTTTGCCTTCACGGGGATGAAAATCGGTATAGAGCACTGCCAAAAACTTGCCATTTTCATCGGTCACATCGTATGCATCGACCTCAGGATGATAGACAGGGATTTTCTTGTTTTTGGTGAACGTGATACCATACAAACGAGTGGCAAGACCGAAGACACCCTTCTTCACATTTTCAAGTTCAAAGTAAGGTTTCAGCATTTCATCATTCACTGAATACTTCTCATCCTTCAGCTTTTCGGAATAGTAAGACCAATCCCAGGGCTGAACCTTAAAATAGGCACCCTGCTTGTCGGCATATTCCTGTACTTCTGAGTATTCCTTTTCTGCTTCCGGTTTATAGGCTTTCAGCAAGTTGTTTATCAAATCATACACGTTATCCTTATTTTCTGCCATCCGGTCGACCAGTTCATAGTCGGCAAATGATTTATAGCCTAACAAATTGGCTATCTTCAACCGGGTATTGACAATATTGCGCATATTTTCGCGGTTATCATAGTCTCCGCCCTGTATACATTTTGAGGCATTGGCCATGTAAATTTCACGACGTAAATCACGGTTATCGGCATATTTCATGAAAGGTACATAACAGGTTGCCTTCAGATTTAACAACCACCCTTGCTTATTTGCCTTTTTAGCATTCGATGCCAACATGTCCATCAAATCGCCCGGTAACCCGCTCAACAAATCTTTGTTGGTTATCAACAGGCTGAATTTGTTGGTTTCTTTCAACACGTTCTGTCCAAACTGCAGGGTAAGCATGTTCAAATCCTTTGATAATTCCCGGTAGATGGCTTTATCCGAATCCGAGAGATTAGCGCCGTTGTTAGTAAATCCTTCGTAGGTATCTTTCAACAGCATTTGTTGTTCTGGAGTCAGTTTAAGTTTGTCTTTCCGGAGATAAACTGCCTTGATCCGTGCAAAAAGCTTTTCATTCAGGCGAATGGAATTGGAATGTTCAGTCACCAGGGGTGAAATCTTTTCGGCGATGGCCTGTAAATCATCATTTGTTTCCGACCCCAGCAAATTATGAAAAGGTGAACTTACCTTGGTTAAAAGCGTCCCTGAATGTTCCAGAGCCACAATCGTGTTTTCAAAAGTAGGGGAATCCTGATTGTTGATAATCGAATCAACTTCGAGGACATGCTGCTTCATGGCTTCTTCAAAGGCGGGGAGGTAATGTTCTGTTTTTATCAGGTCGAATGGAATTGTTTGATGCGGTGTTTTGTACGTTTCGAAAAACGGATTACCTGCTATAGCGTTTAAGGCTACTGCTAGTGTGGACATAAGCAAATTAATTTTTAGTGGACTCATGAAAGTGAATAATTAATTTTATCATTTTAGTTACTATCCTGTAACTGAAGACTCAAAATATATTTACTCTTTAATTAATTTCTGAATCAGTTGTTGATTTTGTGTGGTCACCCGAAGCAAATAGATTCCTTTCGGAAACTCCATCAGATCGATGACACCCGATTGAAAAGACTGGACCTGTTTTTTCAAGACTTGTCCGTTTAAGTCAGATACTGTCCAGGAGTTGATGGCATATTTCTGTGTATTTATATAAAATATACCCTCCGAAGGATTCGGATAAACCGGTATTCGTTGTAAAGAATTATTATCAACCGGTGTAGACAATTCAGTTTCTGTAACAGGCAAATAGCTTAATTGCAAGCTTCTTCCCCGTTGCACCGTGATATCACTGTTGAACATAAAAGGAATAAAGGAAGTAGTCAGTTCGCCTGTATTTCCACCCCAGAATTCATACTGGGATTCTATCGTATTGGCACTATTCTTTGTGAAATTTGAATAATTTATGGATATTAAACCACGCCAGTCAGTATATAAAGGTTCCGAAAGAGTTTTTTTTAACAGTTTATTACCATTGTCGTATTGATAATCATACCTCAAGTCATTTTCCCAATACATCGTATTCCATCGTTGATAGGTTTCTGATATCAGCTTAACACTATCATTGTATTGATAATCTATCCGTTGGGTATTTTCCCAGTTTGAATAATCCGCGTTCCACTTCTTATTTCGAATGGATATTACATTGGATGAATTCGATGCATAAAACCAGTTTATCATTTCAGTGTTCGTCCAGGTATTACTGACATTTTCCTGCAATACTTGCGACTGAAGACTACCGTCCGGATTATACATGAATTTTGAATGCAGCCGGCTGTTTACATTTCCCGATAGAAAACTTGTTGTCTTGATTGAATCAGTCATTCCGTTTTGCAAATAACTGAAATCAGTTTCAAGGCATAGCATCCATGAGTTTGATTGCCATGTATATTCTTTTTTGGAAGCCAACATAGAGGATTGATACTGAAAATCAACTTTCTTAAACAATGAAGCAACACCGTTTGTATAAAGATTATGCACTTCCGACACTTCCAGGTTGTTATTGTAGGTGAAATCAATGGTATAGGTAATCATCCACCCTGAATTACTCCACTGACGCTCCCGCTGGGTCATGCATTTATTGCCATCATAAATCCATTCATTGAGTGATCTCCGAATCCAGGTACTGTCTTGTTGAAAGTATTTTGTTTCCAGCACTTTGTTTCCCAGATTATCGTACACATACAAATAACGGAATGTAGAATCGTTATCGAAATTTCGTATTTCGGTAACTAATTGATTATCATTCGATGACAATAGCTTATTCGGACCAAACACCGAATGTAGGATAATAAGAAACACAGTAGCGGAAAAATACTTCATTCAAAAAATTTGAAAGTAAATAAAGTTCAAAAATACATATAATAATTTGATATTACAACTGTAAATTTTCATGCAGATTCCGGTCAAAGAATCTATAGGAAAGAACTTTATTAAATCTTAGGTTCCGTGTGAAAAACAAAAAAACATTGCTAAATGTTTAGCAATGTTTTTTGGGAAGGTTTATCGGTTAAACTTTACATATCGTGGTTCGCTGGGAACGTAATCTTCTTTATCCCACAAAGTACTAGTAATCATAAGGTCAGCACTGTATCGGTTACAGGCGATAGGCACGTTATGAACCCGGCACTGACGCAATAACATTTGAATATCAGCTTCGTGAGGTTGTGGGTTTAAATCGTCAATCAAAAAGACGGCCAGGTTTATTTGTTTTCTCACTACCAGGGCTGCTATTTCGGCATCTCCACCCATCGGTCCGGAGTTCATGCAAGTTATATCTACGTTTACGCCTTTCTTTTCAATGGCTTTTTGGATTAATTTTCCGGTAGTACCAGTACAAATCAATTTATGTTTCGACAGCATATCAGCGTTAAAAACTGCCCATTCCACCATATCGGCTTTTCGGTTGTCATGAGCAACCAGGGCTATAGTCAATTGTTTATTCATTCGTTGTATATTTTGATTATTCATTTTACAAAGTTAAGAATAATTCCAATTAAATTGTAATATGTGACGCAACTTCATGAAAAATTAATAACCCCGTTGGTTCATTTGTAAATTTTAGCTACTTTTGCTCCTATATCCTCAAAAACTATGTTTAGAAAAATTAGTCTCCTCGCCTGTCTGTTATCGATTCTTTTAAGCCTGAATGCACAACATTTAAAACGTGAAATGAGAGCAGTATGGATAGCCACTGTCGCAAACATTGATTGGCCCAGCCAGCGGAATCTCAGCTCCAAAGCGCAACGTGATGAGATGAGGAAACTATTGGATCAGTTAGCCAAAAACAATATCAATGCCATAGTATTGCAAATACGCCCTACTGCCGATGCTTTTTACCCCTCCACCCTCGAGCCGTGGTCAAACTGGCTTACCGGAAAGCAAGGAGTAAAGCCAAATCCATATTACGATCCCCTGCAATTCATCATCGAGGAAGCTCATAAACGCTGCATTGAGGTACATGTGTGGCTGAATCCTTACAGGGTCACCAATTCCGAGAGAACAGACTTATTAAGTAAGGATCATCTCTATTATAAAAACAAGGATTTATTTGTCAAATATGGCGGAAAGACTTATTTTGATCCGGGACTAGACGAAACAAGGGCTTTTCTGAATCGGGTCGTGGAAGATGTGGTGGAGCGTTATGACGTAGATGCCATTCACTTTGATGATTATTTCTATCCATACAGGGTGGGGAATGAAGAATTTCCGGATGAGGCTTCCTTTAAAAAATATCCCCGGGGATATGCCCACAATCAAAAAGATGAATGGAGACGCAACAACGTGAACATGGTGATTGCTGAATTGCAACAGACCATAAAATCACTCAAGCCCTGGGTTGAATTCGGGATATCACCCTTTGGTGTCTGGCGAAATGATAATGTCGACCCGAAAGGTTCTGCTACCCGTGCCGGAGTTCAGAATTACGATGATTTGTATGCCGACATCCTGAAATGGCTCAGGGAAGGTTCCATAGATTATGTAGCCCCTCAACTCTACTGGGAAATTGGTAAAAAAGTAGCTAATTATGAAGTGTTGGCTAAATGGTGGAGCGATAATTCCTATGGTAAAAATCTATATACCGGACTTTTTAATTCACAGCTTGGATCACCAGAAGCCAATCAGCAGTGGCGCAAAGGGAATGAACTCGTACGGCAACTGAACATGAATAAACGCTTTCCCCAAATTGACGGTGCCATTTTCTTTAGTTCCAGTGCCTTTGTAAAAAACAAACTGGGACTCAATGACAGCTTACAAAACAATTTTTATAAATATCCTGCCATATGTCCCATCAACAGGAATATTGTGGGAGAAGCCTCAGCGCAACCTCAAAATGTACGGGTATTGAAAGATGGCAAAGATTCTTTTCTGATCTGGGATGAAGTAGATGAAGAAGGTGGCTGTCAAAATGCCTACTACGTGGTGTATGCATTCAAGGGTAAGAAAGTAGGTGATATGAACGATCCTGCAAACATTATTGCCCGCACCACCGAAAATTGTATTGACCTGCGTGAGTTAGACCGTAAATTCAAAGGAAATTATGCGTTTGTGGTCACAAGCATTAACCGCTACAAGCACGAGAGTGTCCCAACACAAGGAGTGACAAGAAGAATGTAAATTGCAAGATTACAAAAATCAACTATTCAATTTTCCCTATAAACGAGGATATGAAAGAAAACAAAAATCCCCGCACTTGTAAAATCAGTGCGGGGATCTTTCTATAAACTATTAACTATAAACTACAAACTGTTTATAAGCTATTCAATACAATCGTCGGCTTTATAATCTTAGCCACAATCAGATTTGTTACAGGATCCAGATCCATCAGAATGGTATCACCTTCCTTTAGTTCACCTCCCAGTACCACATCAGCCAAACCATCTTCCAGGTATTTCTGAATGGCTCGTTTCAATGGACGGGCGCCAAATTGAACATCATACCCTTTGTCGGCAATATAATTTTTTGCTTCCTGAGTAAGTTCAAGAATGTATCCCATGGTAGTAACCCTTCCGAAAAGCCCTTTCAGTTCAAGGTCAATGATTGAAGTGATCGAAGCTTTGCTTAATTGGTCGAACATAATCACGTCGTCCACACGATTCAAAAATTCAGGTGCAAAGGTACGATTCAATGCTTTTTGAATGACTCCCTTCGAAAACTCAGAATCTGTTTCAGTTGTACTCGGTTGATTAAAACCAACACCCTTGCCAAAATCTTTCAACTGACGTGTTCCAATGTTGGAAGTCATGATGATGATCGTATTCTTAAAGTCAATCCTGCGTCCCAGACTGTCGGTTAATCGACCTTCGTCCATGACCTGCAACAATAGATTGAAAACATCGGGGTGAGCCTTTTCTATTTCATCCAACAGGATGATCGAGTAAGGTTTCCGTCTTACTTTTTCTGTCAATTGTCCGCCTTCTTCATAACCGACATATCCCGGAGGGGCACCGATTAAACGGGACACACTGAATTTCTCCATGTATTCGCTCATATCCACCCGTATCAAGGCATCACTGCTGTCGAACATGAATTCGGCAAGCATCTTTGCCAGGTGTGTTTTCCCTACCCCTGTAGGTCCCAGGAAGATAAATGAACCAATGGGCTTACCCGGATCTTTCAATCCAATCCGGTTCCGTTGAATGGCTTTCACAATTTTGTTGACTGCCTCGTCCTGTCCAATGATCTTGTTTTGCAACCAGTCTTTCATTTGACGCAGTTTAAGACCTTCAGCCTGAGCAATCCGTTGAACAGGGATGCCTGACATCATAGCTACTACTTCAGCCACCTGTTCTTCGTCCACCGTTTCAGGATGAAGTTGAGCTTCGTCTTCCCACCGTTTCACAGCATCTTCCAATTGATATTGCAATTGTTTCTCCTGATCACGTATCGGGCCGGCCAACTCATATTTCTGTTCGGAAAGGACTTTCAACTTGTCCTTCCGTAAATCTTCTATTTTCTTTTCTAATTCTTCAATTTCAGGCGGTACGGATACGGTTCCGATATGTACCCTCGATCCTGATTCATCCAACGCATCAATAGCTTTATCGGGGAAACAACGATCGGTGATATAACGATCGGTCAGCCGCACGCAAGCCTTGATAGCTTCCGGGGTATACCTTACGTTGTGATGATATTCATACCGGTCCTGTATATTTTCAAGGATCAGTAAGGTTTCATCAGCAGTCGTCGGATCGACCATCACCTTTTGGAAACGACGTTCCAGGGCTCCATCCTTTTCAATGCTTTGACGGTATTCGTCCAGGGTAGTTGCTCCCACGCATTGTATTTCACCACGTGCCAATGCCGGTTTCAGCATGTTGGCTGCATCCAGTGAACCCGGTGCACCGCCTGCTCCAACAATGGTATGTATTTCATCAATGAACAGGATGACATCCGGATTCTTGGATAATTCATTTAGAATAGCCTTGATCCGTTCTTCAAATTGTCCACGGTATTTCGTACCTGCCACAATGGATGCCATATCCAGCGAAACGACCCGTTTGTCAAACAACACCCGCGAAACACGCCGTTGAATAATTCGCAATGCCAGTCCTTCCACAATTGCAGACTTACCGACACCAGGATCACCTATCAATACTGGATTATTCTTCTTACGACGGCTCAGGATCTGTGCCAGCCGTTCAATTTCATTGTTCCGTCCAATGATCGGATCCAATCGGTTTTCAAGTGCTGCTTTCGTGATATCCGTCCCGAATGTATCCAGGGCAGGGGTATCACTTTGTTTGGTACTCGCCGAAGAAGCAGAAGCTTTTTTCTTATTTCGGGGATCATCGTCATCTTCTTCTTCGTCATTGAAGCTGGAACCCATGTTAATATCTTTCGGCTCTTCTATAAAAGCCTTGGCCTGATCATAGGTTAAGTGTTCTGCCAGGAGTACATCACCGGCCAGGTTGTTTTTTTCTTTCAATATTGCCAGTAGCAAATGTTCGGTATCCGCAGTTTCTGCCGATAAGGATCGGGTTTCAAGTTCCATGATTTTCTTAATGCGTTCCGTACTTTTTAAGTTCGGAATTTCTGACCCACTGGGATCCAGGTCAGTACGAATCTGACTCTCGATAATTTGTTTAATTTTCAACAAATTCACGTGCGATACATTCAAAATATCTATCGCTTTCCCGTTCCCATTTCGTAAAATACCTAGCAACAGATGCTCAGGACCCACATAATTGTTGCCTAAACGTTCTGCTTCTTGAGAGCTATATAGTAGCACATTGTGCAATTGTTCCGAATAGTTGACTGTCATATATTGATTCTCCTAAAATTTTTAGATTACAAATATAATACTTATAGAGTAAATTTGTTGGATTAATTAAAGATTTATATTACGTTTACCTTACTTTATGATTCTTTCAAACCATCTCTACATAAGTTGTGCCAAAATTGATTTAATCCGAACCTGAAAGATATAAACGACCCAAATCGGCTATTTTGGCAGTCAAAATCAGTTTAAAAAGCATCATTGTATACAAATAATTCAAATTGATTTCCTAAATGATCGCTTAATTGACCGGTAAAACGATTTATCAATCCCTAATTTAAACAACTTATTACTTTTTTCAGTAGATTTGCGGGCTCTTTTCACTTTATAATACAAACACCTCTAAATACAAATAGTTTATGTCTGAAAAAGTTTCTTCCCTTCGGGAATCCGCTGCGGCCCGATGGACTGCCCTGGGTATTGTCTCCTTTACCATGTTTTGCGGCTACTTCCTGGCCGATGCCATGAGCCCGCTAAAACCCATGCTGGAAAGCCAATTATTATGGAACAACCTGGACTACGGTATCTTTACCAGTGCCTACGGTTGGTTCAATGTGTTTCTGTTGATGCTTATTCTGGGTGGTATCCTGCTCGATAAAACCGGTGTCAGGTTCACAGGAATTCTTTCCACGGCAGTCATGGTCATTGGTGCGGGCATAAAGTTTTTTGCCATTTCGCGCTTTTTCCCTGTAGGCATGGCCCCTATCTTTGGCATCAAGGCACAGGTTATGATTGCTGCCCTGGGGTATGCGATATTTGCTGTTGGGGTTGAAACTGCCGGTATCACAGTTTCCCGTATCATTGTAAAATGGTTTAAAGGAAAAGAAATGGCACTTGCCATGGGGCTTCAGGTGGCTTTTGCCCGTATGGGGACATTGCTGGCGGTAGCTATTCCGCTTCCTATTGCTAAATACTTTGGTGATGTATCCATTCCTATTTTGTTTGGCGCCTTGCTGCTTTGTATCGGTTTGATCGCGTATATCGTGTATATCCGTATGGATGTGAAGCTGGAACAATCCGAAGCACATATGGAAAAGGAGGATGAAGAACCTTTTAAAATGGCGGATGTCATTAGCATTGTTACAAACAAAGGATTCTGGTTGATAGCACTGTTGTGTGTGTTGTTCTATTCTGCCGTTTTCCCGTGGATTAAATTTGCAACTGACTTAGTCATCAATAAATATCAGGTGAATCCCGATCTTGCCGGTCTAATCCCAAGCGTTCTTCCTTTGGGTACTTTATTCCTGACTCCTTTCTTTGGCAACCTGTACGATAAAAAAGGAAAAGGCGCTACCATTATGATCATTGGTTCGGTGTTATTAATTTTTGTTCATGGTATATTCTCCATTCCTTTTCTAAACAACTGGATTTTGGCTATGGCGGTTACCGTGGTATTGGGTGTGGCGTTATCATTGGTACCCTCGGCTATGTGGCCTTCCGTTCCAAAAATCATTCCCGAAAAACAACTCGGTACTGCCTATGCATTGATATTCTGGATTCAAAACTGGGGTTTAATGGGCGTGCCGTTATTGATTGGCGTGGTGCTGAGCACTACAAATCCTACCGTGTCACTGGCAAAGGAAAAGGTAAAGGCAGGCATTGGTGAAACCTATACCCAGCTGCAACCAAAACTTCATCTGAATAAAATAGAATTCGACAAGGCAGTGGACAATACCACCACCCGACTGATTAATCAGGTGCTGGTAAACACAGAATACACCGGCAAACAGGATACCACAGGTTTTAATGGCTTTAAAAACAAACTGGTTTCAGTGAATCTTCAGGCCGTCAACTCCATTACGTTGGTTCAGGGAAAAGAAAAAGCAGGTCAACAAGTGGAAGATGCTTGTGTGAAGGCAAGTTATAGTGAAATTGATAAACAACAAATTGCCCTGCGGTATGATTATACCAAAGCGAACCTGATCTTTATGATTTTTGGTGTGCTGGCATTTATCGTCGCCTTTATGCTTAAAGCCGAAGACAAGAAAAAGGGGTATGGACTTGAATTACCTAATCAGGTTGATTAGTGATTAGTTAATTAGTGATTAGTTAATTAGTGATTGGTTAATTAGTTAATTGGTTAATTGGTTAATTGGTTAATTGGTTAATTAGTTCATCAGTTAATTGGTTGATTGGTAATTGGTTCATCGGTTAATGAGTCAGTTGATTAAGGTTAATAAGAAAAGATGTTGAATAAGTTTTTAGCTACTGTCCAAAAACAACGAACCTCCGTTAGTTATTAATGGACCATTCAACCAATTAACTAAATACCTCGATCAACCAATTAACCACTCAACCAATTAACCAATCAACCAATCAACCAATCAACTTAATCAACTTTAACTTGTTTATATATTAAAAAAAAGGAGTATTTTTGCCTCCTATTAACATTGCAACATCAAACAACAAACATTATGGAAACCAATACGTTACTGACTGAAGTGCTCGCAAAAGCGCAAACCTGGCTCGATGGCAATTACAATGATGAAACCAAAAACGACGTGCGTCGCATGATAGCTGCGGACGATAAGACCGAATTAATCGAATCATTTTACCGGGACCTGGAGTTTGGAACCGGAGGTTTGCGTGGTATCATGGGTGCCGGAACGAACCGCATGAATATCTACACGGTGGGTGCTGCCACTCAGGGATTAAGCAATTACCTGAAAGCTCAGTTTCCCAATGTTCCCCTTATCAGCGTGGTTATAGGGCACGATTGCCGCAATAATAGCCGTCTCTTTGCTGAAATCTCTGCCAATATATTCTCGGCAAACGGTATTAAGGTCTATTTATTCGAAGACCTCCGCCCTACCCCGGAAGCCTCTTTTGCCATTCGGAAACTGGGTTGCCAGAGCGGCATTATCCTCACTGCCTCACACAATCCGAAAGAATACAACGGGTACAAGGCTTATTGGGACGACGGTGCGCAAATGATTGCACCGCACGATGTAAACGTCATCATCGAAGTTACCAAAATCACCAACCTAGATGATATCAAATTCAAGGGTAACCCGGAATTGATCGAGATCATCGGTGAGGAAATTGATAAGGCATTCATCGAAAATATCAAAAAACTTTCCCTTTCACCTGACTCCATCAAACGCAACAGCAACCTAAAGATCGTCTACACCCCTATTCATGGTACCGGTGTCAAGCTGATCCCCTGGGCATTAAAAGAGTATGGCTTCGGCAATATCATTCATGTACCCGAACAGGACGTAACCGACGGTAACTTTCCAACCGTGAAATCCCCGAACCCTGAAGAACCTGCTGCTTTGGATATGGCTGTCAAAAAGGCTATTGAAACTGATGCTGATATCGTCATGGCTTCCGACCCTGATGCCGACCGCCTGGGTATTGCAGTTAAAAACAACAAGGGAGAATGGATTCTCGTAAACGGGAACCAGACGGCGTTGATCTTTGTCTATTACCTGATACGCCGGTGGAAAGAACTTGGTAAACTCAATGGCAATGAATACATTGTAAAAACCATTGTGACCACCGAAATTATCAAGCAAATAGCCGACCGTAACAGCGTGGAATGTTTCGATTGCTTCACCGGCTTCAAATGGATTGCTTCGGTAATCCGCGAAAACGAAGGCAAAAAAGAATACATTGGTGGTGGTGAAGAAAGCTATGGTTTCCTTCCTGAAGAGTTTGCCCGTGATAAGGATGCAGTTTCCTCCTGTGCCATGATGGCTGAAATAGCTGCCTGGGCCAAGGATAATGGTAAAACCCTCTTCGAACTGTTGCAGGACATTTACATTGAATACGGTTACGGAAAAGAAAAAGGCATTTCAGTCGTACGTAAAGGTAAATCCGGTGCCGAAGAAATTGTACAAATGATGAAGAATTTTAGTACCAATCCACCCAAAGAAATTGCCGGTTCGAAAGTAAAGATCATCAAAGATTACGAATCCCTGAAAATGACTAACCTCGATTCGGGTGAAGTGACCGACCTTGTTATGCCGGCTACTTCCAACGTATTGCAATTCTTTACCGAGGATGGCACTAAAATTTCAGTTCGTCCTTCAGGCACAGAACCAAAGATTAAGTTCTATATGGAAGTGCGTGGTGAAATGAAAACACGTGCTGATTATGATGCTGCCGATGCCACCGCAAATAAAAAGATTGATGCCATACGCGCATCCCTGGCAATCTGATTTGAATAATTATTTAAACATTTGACAACAGTATGATTGCATGAATTAAAATCGTTCATCATTCTTACCTCTCAAAAATTAAAAGTCCCGGTCGTATTCAACATACAACCGGGACTTTTTTGTGTTCAAAAACCTTCACCAACTCAATTAGGTATTTTTTCTTTTATTTTTGGCATATTTCTTACCAATTTTTACGTGTATCTCAGTCG
>CAIYOZ010000058.1 GCA_903927945.1 uncultured Bacteroidales bacterium
ACCCTATTTAATTCCTATTTAATTCCTATTTAATCCCTATTTAAACCAAAGACAACTTAATGACACAGGTATGACAACGTGCGGAGTTAAGTGAGAATGGAAAAACAAAAAGAAAGGCCTTTCGTCGAGCAGATTAACAGGAAATAAGTTGTAAATAACTGGTTTCAATGCGTATTATGGGGATGAAAGCAAGTGAAAAGTATGGGTAGAATTGATTGCTTGCAATCGTTTTGCAAATCCTAAAAAAATGTGAACTATTGGTTTTAAAATGATGTTATAGGGACTATAAACCTACCAAATAAAAGCAACATTATGAATCGATTGGAACTGGTAAGAAATGAGATAGATACTATCTTGCTGAATCGGGAGAATATCAATGAACGTCCGGAAGGCTATATCCATTTGTATGGAGTGGCACAGAATTGCAGCTTGCTGGCCATTAAACGAAAGCTGGACATAGAGATTAGCACCATTATCGGACTGTTACACGACATCTACACCTACAAGTTCGAATACGTGAAAGACCATGCGCTGCTGGGGGCCACCGAAGCGGAAAATTTATTAAGGGATCTGGAACTGTTTTCGGAAGAAGAGATTGAAATCATCCGTACGGCCATCAGCCATCACAGCGATAAAAAGATGATCCACGACCCGTACAGCGAATTGCTGAAGGACGCCGATGTACTGCAGAATTCTCTTTATAACACTTCGTTCGAAGTAAAGCACCGGAAGCGGCTCAAACAGGCATATAGGGAACTGGGCATTAAAATCAAGCTGAAAAAGAAAGACGGGAAAAAGAAGGATTTAGATGAGGAGCAAAACGAAGAGGAGGTTGACATGAGTCACTCCTTGCAGAAAAAATGAATCGATGACGACCGTAATTAAAAAATATAAACTGCTGATCGAGCAATATCACGGCATTGAGAGGGACGCCACCGAAAAGGAAATACACGACAAGCGGGTGACGTTGCGGCGGATATTCCCCATCCTGAATGCCTACAAGATGGACTTTTCCAGCGTGAAAAACGGAAAAAAATCCTTCAAGCTCTTTGGCAAGCTGCGGGATATCCAGGTGCAGCTGTTGAAACTGGGAACCATTGAACCAACGCCGGAGATACTGGAATACATGGCTTACCTGAAGACCAGCGAGCTAAAGTTGAAGCAAAAGGTGCGCCGTTTCTCCGAAAAGAAAGAGCTTGCATTCCCGATGATCAAAAAAAACAGCAACCCCAATAAATCAAAAGTCCTGAACAAAGCCGACAAATCGTTGCGGAAATTAATCACGAGAATCCGCTCGAACAGCATTGATGATGCCAGGGACATACATAAGATCAGGATTGAGTTTAAGAAATTCAGATACGTGGTGGAAGTGCTGTCGTACCTTGAAAAAATTGAGGAAACGAAGCTGGAAAACCTAAAACTTTATCAGGATAAGTTGGGGGAGATTCAGGATTACACGGTACTGATAGACGGAATGACCAGGTATGCCCGCAAACGGAATCTCGATGAGGAAACCACTCTCGAACAGTTTGAACGGGATCAGGACTTGCTGATTGTAAACTTCGAGAACGGGATTGAAGAATTTATAGGAGCGTGTAGGGAAGTGGTGGGGATGAACTGAAGAAGGAGTAAGAGGCAAGAGGTAAGGAATGAGGAATAAGAGGTGCGGAAAGAGTAAAAAAAGATGTAAGAGGCAAGGAGTGAGGCGGTCGTAGAAATAATATGAACCGCCTATTTTATATTGGAAACGCCCAAACCTCAAAGCGTCAGCATGACCTTTGAGCGTTTTATTTCAACAAAAAAGAAAACAAAATGAAGAAAACTCTTTTGGGTACTTCGTACTCCAAAAGGTTTGAGGGTGGGAAAAGGAAAAAGCGTTGAGTACTTGGTACGCCAAAAGGTTTAAATAATGCTTTTATTGAAAAATAATATTTGCTTTATTTAAGATTCACAAATATTTAATATCTTTACACGCTCTTTTACAAGATCATACAATCACATGCAATTTTCTGATTTTAATAATCATCCATAAAAATATGCATTATGAAAAACTACTTCAAATTTAATCTGACAGGTCGTGAATTATTTCCTGTATGGCTAGTATTTATTTTTCTGTACATCATTCCTTATTCAATTGTTCAAAGTCATATCCGGGAGGTGAGTACTATTCACCCGGGCGATGCTATGACAGAGGTGTTTCATCGAATGGGCTCTGTGTTCTCCTGGAGGATATTGTCGCTTATCCTGTTTGTGGTGGAATACGCCATTCTGTTTTTCATTTACAAAATGACCATTGAAGGTGTTGAATTCAAGGAGAAAGTAATGACATTTGGAGGAAAACTCGGAAGCTTTATGTCGCTTTTTATTGGCAATCTGCTATTGACCATTATTACCCTTGGCATTTATGGCCCATGGTTTATGACAAAGCTGTATAAATTTTTCGCAATGAATGCAAGGTATAATGATCAGAATTTTGAATTCAAAGGCAAAGGATCCGATTTGTTTGTCATTATTCTGGTGACATTAGTGATTCCCATGTTATTACTCTGGTCGATTATCATGATAGGGGCTGTGATTGGCGGATTTATGAAAGAGATCATGCATCGTGAAATGCCAGAGCTGAGTGGTTTGGTCATCGGCTTTATTGTTTTTGCTGTAATATGCACGATACTAATTTTAGTTTGCTTCCAGTATTACTGGTACAAATGGATGGTGAATTTTTCCTATAAAGACTACGAAATTAAATGGGAAACAGAATTCTGGCCTTCGGTGCAACAGATACTTATCCAGATGGTGTTGTCATTGATAACCCTCGGCATTTATGCCCCGGTAGGCTTCGTTCGATTATATCAATACTTTCTGGGAAAAACCGCTGTGAGAAATGAAAACTCTGTCAAGAAATTGGTTTACGAGCTGGCAGCGGGAGATGATTTCCTGTTCATCTGGGGACAGGTTCTGTTATGCATTATCACCATCGGAATTTACTATCCGTGGGCGTACTGCAAAGTAAACAATTACATATTGGGTAAAACTTATGTGGAAGAATGATCAATGAAAGCAATTGTTTATACGAAATACGGCTCGCCCGATGTCCTTCAACTCAGAGAAGTGGAAAAACCGATTCCAAAAGACAACGAAGTACTTATAAAGATCATTGCCACCACTGTGAACAGGACTGACTGCGGATTCAGGAAACCGGAGTATATTATTGTCCGATTAGTCAGTGGACTTTTTAAACCTAAAAAGAAGATTTTAGGATCGGAATTGGCAGGTGTGGTGGAAGCTATCGGTAAGAATGTCAAAACATTCAAGCCTGGTGATCCGGTTTTCGGATTAAGTACCTTCAATTTTGGAACACATGCGGAATATGTTTGTGTCGCTGAAGAAAAATCCGTCACTATTAAACCAAACAATATGTCATTCAATGAAGCTGCAGCAGTATGTGATGGAGCTTTTTTGGCACTGGCAAACATAAAGAAAATTGATTTTACGAACTCACCATCCATTCTTATTAATGGTGCTTCCGGTTCAATTGGTTCGGCAAGTGTACAGTTTGCCAAACATTTTGGCGCTAATGTTACCGCTGTTTGCAATACCAAAGATTTTGAGTTATTAAAATTATTGGGAGCTGATGAAGTAATTGATTATACGAAAGAAGATTTCACCGAAACCGGTCTATTGTATGATGTGGTCATTGATGCAGTAGGCAAAAGTTCTTTTTTCCGATGCAAGAAGATACTTAAACCCGGGGGAATCTATTTTTCTACAGAACTTGGTTATTTATCACAGAACATTTTCCTGGCATTGCTTACTCCGGTTTTTGATGGTAAAAAAGTACTCTTCCCGATTCCAAAAGACACCAAAGAAGACATTGTATTTATAAAAGAATTGATGGAGGCCGGAAAATACAAAGCAGTTATTGATAGAACCTATCCATTTGAACAAATTGTAGAAGCAACCCGGTATGTTGAAACAGGACTGAAAGTTGGGAACGTGGTAATAAGTATTTAGCTATCCGATCGAACTCTTCTGCTTACCGACCCCGTCGAGAATATCGACGGGGTCGTGGGAAGCAGAAAACATAAACCTTTAAAAATAGATAGAATGAGTAAGAAAGTAGTGATTATCGGAGGTGGAATTGCCGGTTTGTCTGCCGGTATTTATTCGGCCATGAATGGTTTTGAAACGAGAATCATTGAGATGCACGATGTAGCCGGGGGACAATGTACCGCCTGGGACCGAAAGGGATATCGCTTTGATTATTGCCTGCACTGGTTAGTGGGGACTACAAAAGGGGCTTTTCACGAAATATGGAAAGAAACAAATGTCCTGAATGATAAGACCGAGATCATCGACCATGAAATTCATTCACAGATTATGGATGATGCCGGCAATGAGTTTATTATTTATTCTAACATTGACCGTTGGGAAAAATATCTGGTAGACATAGCACCTGAAGATAAAGAATCGATTCGGAAAATGTGCATCGACATGCGTAAGAGTGCTTTATTGGAGCCTTTTGCACTGGCACCTGAATTGCGCAACCCACTGGATTATCTGAAAATACTACCTCGTATGCTTCCGGTATTTAATGTCATTCGGAAATTCGGAAGGCTGACATGCAGCGAGTACTTCGACCGCTTAAACTTTAAAAGCGAGAGGATTAAATCGGTTTTCTTTTCAATGTATGGCAACCGTGATTTTTCGGCATTAGCCTTTATTTTTATGCTTGGTTGGTTCAATCAAAAGAATGCCGGATATATCAAAGGGGGTTCTTATCCGTTAGCACAACGAATGGTGGATAAATTTAACGGTCTGGGTGGAAAATTATCAGTAAGGAAGAGAGTTGAAAACATAATTGTCGAAAACAATGTGGCCAAAGGGGTATTGTTGAGTGATGGGACAAAGATACAAGCAGATTACGTGATAAGTGCCGCGGATGGATATTCAACGATATTCAGCATGTTGGATGGCCACTACATTTCAAAAGAGATTGATTTCGCCTATAAAAACTGGGAACTTTTTACACCTATTGTTCAGGTTTCATTCGGGATAAATAAAGTAATACCTTCCGACTCGCCCATTCTCATCAATATCTCAAAAGATAATTCGATTGGTAATACCAAATTAGAAAATGGATACTCTGTCATGAATTATTCATTCGATACGACCATGGCACCTGAAGGGAAAACGACGATAGTCTTGAGATACGACAGTCCCTGGAAATTGTGGGAAAAGATGGATGCAAAAGAATATAAGGGCGAGAAGCTCCTGATTCAGAAAGATGCTACGGCTTACCTTGAAAAAGTATATCCCGGTATCTCTGAATTCATTGAAGTTATTGATGTGGCTACTCCCAAAACCGATGTCAGTTATACAGGGGTCAAGGATGGGGCATATGAAGGATTTATGCCTTCGAAGACGAATATGATGAAATCCCTGAAAATGCAACTTCCGAAACTTCAAAACTTTTATATGGCAGGACAATGGTTGTTCCCGGGAGGTGGACTTCCACCTTCAGCTCAGACGGGCAAATGGGCAGTGCAATTGATCTGCAAAAAAGAAAAACAAGAGTTTGTTTTCAATAAAGGCTGAGCATGATTTGAAGCGGTAAATCGGTGCTAACTTTCTTTCGTTAGTATAATTCAACACATATTTTAGTATATGGCTGGCTCTAAGGGGAAAGCCTTTTTTTAATTTAATTCTGAACGATTTCTTTCTTTAAAAACTAATTCGAAAAATGGATAGAAAGAAATCTATTCAATTAACTTTGTCTGATATTTAATATTCTATTGAAAAAAATGAGAAAGAAAAATGATGTGATTATCTTAATGCTTTCAGTGCCAACCGCAATTCTGACGGCATTAGTGAGTTATGCAGGTATTTTTATTGAAAGTACGTATTCAAAAGAAACAGCCAATTATGCGGCTCAAGGCATTGGACAGGATTATGTAAACCTTTATATTGTTGTTCCGGTTCTACTCATGGCAACTTTTTTTACGTACCGAAATAGTAAATTGGGTCTGTTTGTTTGGAGTGGTGCTATGTTCTATTTGGCTTATTCGTACGCAATATATAGTTTTGGATTGCATTTTAATAATCTGTTCATTGGGTATTGTGTGATTTTAGGGTTGTCTTTTTATTCGTTGATCTATTTTCTAATCAGTTCATTGAATGAAAATGTGTCGGAATGGTTTACAAATAAGGTTGCAACTAGATCAACAGGAGTCTTTTTAATTATAATAGCTCTCTTATTCTATTTCATTTGGCTTTCTGAAATAATTCCGGCCATTATGAAGAATACCACTCCAAAAAGCATAACCGAAAGTGGATTGTTGACTAATCCTGTTCATGTATTGGATATTGCTTTATGCTTGCCTGCATTAATTCTTACAGGAATATCCTTGCTGAAAAGAAAAAACGTTGGGTATCTGTTTGCACCCACCATGATGATTTTTTGTATCTTCATGGCTATTGCTATTGCTGCTATGGTTGTGGTTATGAAATTGAGAGGACAGGAAGCTGATTTAAATTTAACTGTCATTTTTGGGATTATAACAGTAGTCAGCTCATTTTTCCTGTTTCAATATTTAAGGAGGATTAAATGAGAGGCAAGAGGTAAGAGGCAAGGAATGAGAAAAGAGTAAAAAGGCTGCCTACTATGAGACAGCCTTTATTGTAAACAAAACTTTCATACCAAACCTCAAAGCGTCAGCATGACCTTTGAGCGATTTCTTAAAAGAAAGATAAGAAACAAAACCAAGAAAACGCTTTCGTGTCCTTCGGACGACGAAAGGTTTTTGCTGTAACTTCTAAACCATCACTTCGGCTTCCAGCACTTTGTTCTTTTCCTTCCATTTCACGTAAAGCATGTGAATGATCCCATCGGTCAGGCCAATGGTGGGCACAATGATATGGGTAGCACCCACACCGTTGGCCACTTCGGCATAGATATCCGCGGCATAGGTGATCACATCGGCACGGTCGGGTTTCAGTTTATATTGGATCATGCGTTCATCCACAGTCAATTTCTTCAATTCAGCATTCAGCTCTTCCAGCTTTTGGATAGAAAGTTTGTTATTCTTACGCACCTTAGCCAATGAATTCAACTTCAGGATGTTCCCACCCGAACCAATGAGGTCGTTGATTTTATGAGATTCTTTTAACTCAGATAGATCATATTTCATGCGTTCAAATTCCACGCTCTTCACCTTATCATTCAGCCACCGGACTGTTCCGATGTCATAGGACCTGGATTCAACTAATTCTCCGTTTGTCATGACACTAATCTCGGTACTACCACCACCAACGTCCACATACACAAAACAAAGTTCACGGTTCAGCTTATCTCCAAAATGGCTTTCATAGATGATGGAAGCTTCTTCTTGTCCATTGATCACCTCCACTTTGAGGTTTGTTTCTTTCCGAATGTTTTTGACTACAGCATTTGCATTCTTTGCTTCACGCATGGCAGCGGTAGCACATGCCCTGTAATCGGCCACGTCATAGATTTTTATCAGTTGCCTGAAGGCTTTCATGAGCCGGAGAAGCTGCTTCTCCTTATCCGGACTGATCTTCCCGGATACAAATGATTCCTGCCCAAGCCGTAAAGGAACGCGCACCATCAGTACCTTGGTGAATGCATCAGATGGATCACCCGGCACAATACTCTTAATCAAAAGACGGACGGCATTTGATCCAATGTCGATGGCTGCAAAGTTAATACTGTTCATAACGGTTTTTATTTTGAATGAATAATAATAATCTCTTTGTTCTTAAACTGTAATTTTAGTTTGATGCTCTTCATTGTCGATAGGAACATTCTCGTATTTTCTCTTATAGTACAAATAGAGCTCTTCCTGTGACCGGAAAGAAGTTTCTTTAAATGCTTCATTTAAAAAGTTACTTCCCGATCCATCAACAATCCTGGACTTCATATTATCCTTTAAACCAAATTCAATGACTCTTTTCAGCTGTTTCTGAAGGTCGGGATCATAAACAGGGGTATAGACCTCTACCCGGAAATCCAGATTTCGCTGCATCCAATCTGCCGAGCCAATGAAATATCTTTCCTCGCCTCCATTAGCAAAGATCATTACCCGGCTGTGCTCCAGATACCGGTCGATAATACCAAAGGCTTGTATGTTTTTACTTTGATGGAGGATGCCTGTGATAAGAGAACAATTCCCACGTACCAATAGTTTAATTTTTACCCCGGCATTTGACGCCTGATAGAGTTTTTCAATGATTTTTTCGTCGACAATGTGGTTGATTTTACAGTATATATAGGCAGGTTTGCCATTTCGGGCATTGTCGGTTTCAGTTTTAATGAGGCTCGTGAGTTTCTTACGCATAAACTGAGGCGCCACAATCAACTGCTTAAAAATGGGATTCATATAGGGCTGTTCCAGAAAATCGAATACGCCTTCCACTTCGTCCACAATTCCTCTATGTGCGGTCATGAGCGTGAAGTCGGTATAGACCTGCGCAGTGCCCTCGTGAAAGTTACCTGTGCCAATGCAGGCAATATCTCCTTTTCGGGCTGAAATGTGAGTGAGCTTGGTGTGTACCTTGAGACCTTCGACTCCCAGGATAACCTTTATTCCGGCTTCCTGCATCTTGGTAGCCCAGTTGATATTTGATGATTCATCAAAACGCGCCATAAGTTCCACGATAGCAGTCACCTTTTTCCCATTCATGGCTGCGCAGATGAGCGCCTTGATTACCTTGGAGTTTTTGGCCAGGCGGTATAAGCTGATCTTAATGGCTTTCACTTCGGGATTTATGGCTGACTCCCGCAGCAACCGGATAAAGTTATCGAAGCTGTTATAGGGGCAATGGAGAAGTTGGTCTTTCTTGCGAATAAGTGAAATCACGTTATTTGTCTCTTCAAAGGCACGAATAGGAACTGGCGGATGGTTTTTATACTTCATTCCCGGTTTGTTAAGTTTAGGGAACGACATCAGGTCTTTCAGATTATGATACCTTGCCCCACCTACATGCACATCGTTCTTATCGATCTTAAGAAGCTTTTCCGTAAAACGCAGGAGATCGGATGGAATGTCCCGGTCGTACACAAACCTTACCGGAAGGCCAAACTTACGGCTCTTTACACCCTTCGATACTTTTTCCAGCACACTCTGGTAAGCCGTGTTATCAAATTCCATTTCAGCATCACGGGTAAACTTAATGGTATAAGCTTCGTAGTGGTCGTGATTAAGCTGTGCAAAGATATAGGGGAGGCAGTATCGGATAACATCTTCCAGAAACATAATGCATATTTTATCTCCTTCTTTCGGCAATACAAAGAACCTGGTGAATTCACTGGTGGGAACTTCAATCAGGGCATATTCTTTCTTGTCGTTCTTATCCACTTTTAGAATATTCGAAATCTTGACGGCCAGGTAAATGCTTTTATCATTCAGCTTTGGTTCCACTGACATCCGTGAAACTAAAATTGGGAAAAGTGAATTCATCAACTCTTCCCTATAAAAGTTATCCACATATTTTTCCTGTTCGGGTGTCAGTTCTGTTTCATTCACCAGAAAAACATTCTCTTTTTGAAGCTCAGCATACAATCCCATGAAGATCGTTTCGAAATCACGATCGTAATGCTCATTGAGCCTGAGTATCTTTTTCAACACCTTCTTGGAATTGGTGATCACAGGATGCATATTCTCCTCCAACTCCATCATGCGTCGAAGTGTAGCCACCCTGATTTGAAAGAATTCGTCCAGGTTGTTGGAATAGATGCCTAAAAAACTCAATCGCTCGAGCAGTGGGTTTGTTTCGTTTGAAGCTTCATCCAGTATCCTACGATTGAAGTACATCCAACTGATATCCCGGTTGATGGTATAATTCTTTTTTTCTTTAACAATCATTGTAATAGCACTTTTTAGTAGGTTCTTTTGGATGGGTACTTCCGGATAGTCACTTTATAACAAAAACTCTTAAAATAAAGTTCTTCTGAATTTGCGTTATTCTTTGGAACCATTGAAAGCTGAATATCATTCCCTTAAGGTGATAAAAATCTTTAAATTGATCTGTTTTGCACAAATATAGTCAATAGAAATCAAATTTAAGTATAAAAACCATTCTTAAATCTGTTTTTGTACAAATAAAGTGCTTCTTATTAATTCTTTGTGAATTATTCTAAATGTTATTGATTGATCCTGGAAAATTGTTTAATGAGTTTGTAATGGTATTTAAACAGATTATTTGATATGTCATTTTCTCACTCATGGTGGATATTGCATGTCTGTTAGTATGGATTTGGAGAAAAACTTTGACAGAGTTAGTTAGAGCAAACTCTTAGAAGTAGATCAGGTAGTGGCCCGTAATGCCAATTTAAACGTGGTTTTATTATGATTTACGAAGGAATTGAGCATTATTGCTGTAAAATAAATGTCATTACAGCACACAATAAGCCTCTTTTCTAAAATTTTGACCTGCGTACAGATTATTAATAGATAAACTGTTATTTTATATATTGTTGA
>CAIYOZ010000059.1 GCA_903927945.1 uncultured Bacteroidales bacterium
AAAAGAGGCACAGATGTCTTCACCTTATTAGCTTATTTCAATTTTATGTTTCAATTTGAAAGTTAAAATGTTTTCAATTATAATTTTTACACAGCCTGTTTAGGTGCTTGGGGTGAGTTAGATAGGTTAGTTTCATATCCTATACATCTTCCTGGTATTATCCCCCATAATAGAAACCGCCATTTTACGCGAAAGGAGTTTTTGCATGATAAACGATGCCACCTTATTACCGGTACCTGAAATAAAGGAGGGTTGTTTGCCCAGTTTGTTGAAGCATTCGTTAACCACTTCTTGTGGTGCCTGTATACGGGGTGCAAAGAATCCGGCACTTTCGGGCTGAGAGTTTCGGAGGCCCGGTGTATCAGTAGCTCCGGCACAACAGGCAAGTACGTCAACACCCAATTGTTTCCATTCATACCACAGGCTCTCGGCCAGTATGCGGTTGAAGGCTTTCGTGGCAGCATACATGGTGAGGTATCCACTTCCCTGAAAACCTGCCAATGAAGTCATCAAGATCACGGCACCTTTCCCGTTGGCAAGCATCCTTTCTCCAAACTCATGTAGCATACTTAATGGGGTGAGCATATTCACCTGGGCCATGAGTGAATGGTGCTCCGAAGAATTACCAATGAACGGGCCTATATAGGATAATGCGGCATTGTATACCAGAATATTGATTTCACGTCCATTCAATGCCTCCACTATTTGAGCTGTGGCTTTGCGGTCAGACAAGTCACATGACAGACAGGTAACCTCAATGAAATAAGTTTTCTTCAATTTGTCTGCCAGGTCCTGCAGCGGAGGCATACGTCGGGCAATAAGCACCAGATCTATGCCTTGTGATGCCAGATACGTAGCATAAGCAGCACCGATTCCTTCGGAGGCACCGGCTACCAGGGCGGTGGTGCCGTACTTCAGTCGTAGGTTCATTGTAGTAGTTGTCCTATGTTTTTAATATACTTACATATAAACAAATGAAAGAGTGATTTAGTTGAATTTAAAGAAACTAATTAACCCAAGATTTGAACGCGGATTAACGCTGATTTGGCGGATAAAAACGGATAAGAAAAATACTTCGTATTTTGATCTTAAAGATCATATGTGAATTAAGCTCTAAACTTCCCAACAGGGGTTTGGGGTTAATAACATTATTTAATATAGTTTATTTTGTTCATTCATAATAATGTCGTATGTTTGCGACATAAAACACAACTCTATGATTAAGCACGATAATTTTGATACCGATCTTCAGGAACTGGCTCGGTTTGCCAAGGTAATATCCCATCCGGCACGCCTGGCCATACTGAAATACCTGGCTGAAACAAGGACTTGTATATCGGGGGATATCTCCGACAAACTACCTTTAAGCCGATCGACGGTGTCCCAGCATTTAAAGGAACTCCGGGATATGGGACTCATCCAGGGTGATATTGATGGGCTCAAAATAAACTATTGCTTGTGTGGTTCCACAATAAATCTATTTAAAAAGAGTTTCAATGATTTTTTTAAAGATATAGATTATAAAGATAATGTTTGTAAATAATAAAGTTTGACTTATGATAAAGAGGAAAGTATTATTCGTTTGTTTACATAACTCAGCCAGAAGCCAAATGGCAGAAGGATTTTTAAATGCGTTGTCAGGTGAGCGTTTCGAAGCCGAAAGTGCCGGATTTGAACCGGGTCAGTTAAATCCATTCGTCATAAAAGTTATGAATGAAGTTGGGATTGACATTTCGGGAAATGAAACCGATAGTGTTTTCGAGTTTTATAAACAAGGTAGAACCTATAACTATGTGATAACCGTATGTGATGCAGCTACTGCTGAACATTGTCCACTATTCCCGGGCGTCAGTAGAAGACTGAATTGGTCATTCCCAAATCCGGCTGATTTTACAGGAACTGATCAAGAGATACTGGCCGCAACCCGGCAGGTTCGCGATCAGATAAAAGAAGAGGTAGAAAAATTTATAGAAAGTTTCAATAACTAAAAAAACATGAAAGTATTAATTCTTTGTACAGGTAACAGTTGCCGGAGCCAGATGGCACACGGCTTTTTACAATCATTCGATAAAAATATTACAGTTTGTTCCGCTGGGACACAGGCATCGGGGAAACTCAACCAAAAAGCAGTGGCAGCCATGAAAGATGCCGGAATAGACATTAGTCAACATACCTCAGATTCGGTTGATAAATATTTAAAAGAAGAATGGGACTACGTCATTACCGTTTGCGGAGGAGCAAACGAAGAATGTCCTGCATTCTTTGGAAAAGTAAAACACCGGTTGCACATGGGTTACGACGACCCAAGTCATGCAACGGGAACCGAGGAATTTATATGGGGTGAATTTATCAGGGTCAGGGACGAGATTAAGGAAGGATTTTACAAACTATATGTTGAACAACTAAAACCACAGTTATGAAAGCAGAAGAGTTGAAGTATATTGTAAAAGAAAAATACGGACAGATTGCCACCCAGTCGAAGATTCAGAATGAAACATCCTGTTGCGGTGCCACAGGTTCTTGCTCAACAGTGGATTACACGATCTTCAGTGAGAGCTACGAAAAACTGAAAGGGTATAATGCCGATGCCGACCTTGGACTAGGATGCGGCATCCCGACTCAGTTTGCCGGAATCAAAGAAGGTGATTCTGTCCTCGACTTAGGAAGCGGGGCAGGGAATGATTGTTTTGTAGCCAGGGCTATTGTGGGAGAAACCGGTCATGTGACCGGAATTGACTTCACAGACGCCATGTTGACAAAGGCAGAGGCAAATGCAAAGAAGCTTGGATTTAAAAATGTGGAATTCGTACAGGGAGATATCGAAGATATGCCACTGCCCGACAATACATTTGATGTGATTGTATCGAATTGCGTATTGAATTTAGTACCCGATAAAGACAAGGCATTTGCAGAAATATACCGTGTGTTGAAACCTTCAGGCAGTTTTTGTGTTTCAGATGTAGTGATCAAAGGTGATTTGCCTGAAAAGTTACGCAGGGATGCCGAGATGTATGCCGGTTGTGTTTCAGGAGCCATTGAAATGGATGACTATCTGGGCATGATTCATCAAAAAGGATTTAAACAGGTCACTGTCCACAAACAAAAAGAGATTGAAATACCGGAGGAAGTGTTGGGAAATTACCTGACCAAGGAAGAAATGGTTGATTTGAAGAATGGAAATACAGGTATTTTCAGTATAACTGTTTCAGCCAGTAAAATCTAAAATTCCCTCGGATGGTTATTATGTTGTATTAAAAAAGCTTGTTAATGAATCAACTTTCAAAGATGAACCCGAAAGACCTAAAAGGCAATATCTGGCTTAAAGCCTTATTCGGTGTGGAGAAGGAAAATATACGTATCGATAAACAAGGGTTGATTTCACAAACACCTCATCCTGCTGTTTTCGGGGATAAGTTAAGTCATGCATATGTCACTACTGACTTTTCGGAAAGCCAGGTAGAAATGATTACACCACCCTTGCCTTCCATTGAACAGACACTGGGTTTTCTTGAAACCATTCAGGATATAGTGAGCCAGGAACTGGAGGGTGAATATCTATGGCCGCAGAGTATACCCCCCATATTGCCTGACGATGATCAGATTCCCATTGCACAATTTGGGAAAGAGAATAAAAAGGAAGAGGAATACAGGAACAAACTTGCCCAAAAATATGGCAGGAAAAAACAGGCCATATCCGGTATCCATTTCAATTTTTCACTGGATGAAACCTTGCTGAAAAGACTGTATCAAAGCACTTCGCAAGAAAATTCTTTTGAAGCCTTTCAGGATGAAGTTTATCTGAAGATTACCCGTCAGATTCTGCGAAACCGTTGGCTGTACATATTAGTTTTTGGTTGCAGCCCCTTGGTTGATCCGACATATGATTTAAAATGCCGTGATTTGCCGGTTTATTTTAATGCTAAGACGCGCGGATTATCCCTTCGGAACAGTTGTCTTGGATACGGTAATATCGTAGGACTCTATCCGGATTATCAATCGACCAGTGGATACCTCACGAGTATCGATCAAATGGTGATAAGCGGAAAAATCACTGCCTCCAAAGAGCTTTATGCGGCAGTACGACCAAAATTCACTGTGGATTCCGATCACATAACCTACATTGAAGCCCGCTTTGTGGATATCAATCCGCTCAGTAAGATAGGGCTCACTGCCGATATGATCCGCTTTATTCATTGCATGATTCTGTATGGTCTTCTTTCAGAAGAGCCGGATGATTTCTCAAAAGAATATCAGGTCACTGCCAATGCAAACTTTGAAAATATATCGCTTCATGGGTTGGAGGATAATATTAAATTTATTAATCAGGAGGGCCTGACTGTAAACGCATGGGAGGAAGCCAACCGGTTAATTCGTAAAATGGCAGATTTATACTCAAGTCTTGAAACCCGTGATCAGGATTATACGACCACCCTGCATTATGTACAGGAGATGATCGATCATCCTGAACGCAGGTATGTACATCAAATCCTGAAAGAAACGGATATAAAAGGATTTATCCCTTTTCACCTCGAAAAAGCAAAGGCCTATCTGGAACTGAGTAAACAAAACACATTCAATTTCCGGGGTCTGGAAGATATGGAACTTTCCACTCAATTGTTACTACGCGAAGCAGTGCGTAGGGGAGTTGCATTTGATATCCTCGACCGGGCGGAGAACTTTGTGAGGTTAAAGCGTGATGAAAATATACAATACGTTAAGCAGGCCACCAAAACGTCGTTGGATAATTATGCCAGTATTCTGGCCATGGAAAATAAACTGGTCACCAAACAAATTCTTACGGAACACGGTATCAGGGTTCCCCATGGATTGGATTATACCGACAACCTCATTGCAAAAGCTGATTTCCAATACTTCAAGGACCAGGCAATTGTGATTAAGCCTAAGCAGACAAACTTTGGATTAGGCATCACCATTTTAAAGAACAACACCGATGCTGCTGTTTTTGAAAGGGCAGTGGATATTGCATTCGAAGAGGATTCAAGCATATTGATCGAAGAATTCATTGATGGAAAAGAATACCGGATATTTGTCATGGCAGACGAAGTGGTGGGCATCCTGCATAGGGTCCCTGCCAATGTAACGGGTGATGGTAAACGAAGCATCCGGGATCTGGTCACCGAAAAGAATAAAGATCCTATGCGGGGGAAAGGTTATCACACGCCGTTGGAGAAAATTCAACTGGGAGAGGCTGAATTGATGTTTCTAAAAAACGGAAACAGGGATTTCGATACGATTCCCCAACTGAATGAAACGGTATACTTGCGTGAAAACTCCAACATCAGCACCGGGGGTGACAGTATTGATTTTACCGATGAGATTCCCGAAACGTATAAAATGATCGCTGTAAAAGCGGCAAAAGCGCTAAAAGTGAAGATCACCGGCCTTGACATGATAATCCCGGATTACAGGGTAGAGGCGACCAATGATAATTATGCCATCATAGAATTAAATTTTAATCCGGCCATCCATATTCATTGTCATCCATTTAAGGGGAAAAACAGAAGATTAAACGAAAAACTCCTCGATCTGCTTGGTTTCCCATTAATGAAAGAACCCCTGACATTTTCACAAAAAATTAGAATCAGCCTGAAGATGAACTGCTGCGAATTAATAAAGAATTGACAACAGACAGCATACAAATAAAACATACTAAAACTATATGAACAAACGATTAAAATTTCTCGACCGTTATCTCACGTTATGGATATTCCTGGCAATGTTTATTGGCGTTTTCGCCGGATGGTATAGCCCGAATGTAGCCATATTCTGGAACAGTTTTTCCTCCGGGACAACAAATATCCCTATAGCCATTGGATTGATTGTTATGATGTATCCTCCTCTGGCAAAAGTGAGGTACGAGGAATTGGGGGAAGTATTCAAGAACACCAAAATACTGGGCTTGTCATTGATTCAAAACTGGATTATTGGTCCGGTACTGATGTTTACCCTGGCTATCCTGTTGTTTAAAGTCTTCCCGGGAAAAGACAACTCCAATTTACCCTACATGTATGGAATTATCATGATCGGACTGGCACGTTGCATAGCCATGGTGATCGTCTGGAACGACCTGGCTAAGGGCGATACCCAGTATGCAGCCGGGCTGGTAGCTTTCAACAGTATATTCCAGGTGTTGTTCTTCTCGGTGTATGCATGGTTCTTTATAGCCATAGCTCCCGGGTGGTTTGGCATTCCTACCAGTGATGCCGTGTCAAGGATTACCATCGGACAAATAGCCCAAAGCGTATTTATCTATCTGGGGATACCGTTTATTTCTGGTTTTCTGACACGATTTATACTGATAAGAGTAAAAAGCAAAGTGTGGTATCATACTAAATTTATCCCCAAAATAAGTCCGTTAACGCTGATTGCCTTGTTGTTTACGATTGTGGTGATGTTTTCACTGAAAGGTGAATACATTGTAAAAATCCCCATGGATGTAGTCTTGATAGCTATTCCTTTACTTATCTATTTCATCATAATGTTCCTGGGTTCATTCTTTATGAGTAAGAATGCGGGTGCAACTTATGAACAAGCTACCACGCTGTCCTTTACTGCGGCCAGCAATAACTTCGAACTGGCTATTGCTGTCGCCATTGCTATATTTGGGATTAATTCAGGCGAAGCATTTACCGCAGTGATTGGCCCTTTGGTGGAAGTACCCGTAATGATTGCCCTAGTGAATGTGGCTCTCATGTTTAAAACAAAGCTCTTTAAAGAGAACAAAAAAGTAATTCAATGATAGAATAGTCGCTAGTCTCTCCTGTTAAATAATTCTTTCTCTTCTTATCAAACTAAAGAACATTTATTTTGTTTTATTTCTGTGAAAAAGCAAAGGAGTATACATTCGTTTGCTTTTTTAGCTCCTTTCTTCGCATTGACTGAACTTTATATTTTAAAATCTAAGAATATGAAAAACGGAATAGAAGAAACTATCACCTCCTTGCTACATTCAGCCGGTGTAAATATTAACGGGAAAGGCGATGTGGATATTCAGGTCAAACATCCCGATTTTTATAAACGGGTGCTTCGGGAGGGAGAATTGGGATTTGGAGAAGCGTATATGGATGGCTGGTGGGATGTAGAAAGGCTGGATAAACTGATTTTCTTACTCTTGAAATCCTCGTTGAATGAGAAGGTAAAAAGCATGAACATGTTCATGCATTATCTGGAAGCTATGGTTCTAAATGCCGGAAAGAAATCAAAGGCTTTCGAAGTAGGAGTAAAACATTATGATTTGGGAAATCAACTTTTCGAAAATATGCTGGATAAAAGACTGGCTTATTCGTGTGGTTATTGGAAAGATGCCCAAAATGTTGATGAGGCCCAGGAGAATAAACTCGAATTGATATGTCGTAAACTGGACATGAAACCCGGAATGAAAGTGTTGGATATCGGATGTGGATGGGGGAGTTTCTGTAAGTATGCCGCTGAAAAGTACGGTGCCGAGGTTGTCGGGATTACGGTGTCGAAAGAACAGGTGGAATATGCCAATATAGATAGTAAGGGATTGGATGTGCGGATCAAATTGATGGATTACCGAGATATTGATACCGATACCTTGTTGGGTAAGGGTAAGCTGTTTGACCGGGTGGTTTCAGTGGGAATGTTCGAACATGTGGGATACAAAAATTACAAAACTTTCATGACGACTGTTCATCACCTGATGAGGGATAATGGCCTGTTCATGCTTCACACCATTGGGGCAAACAAATCGGTGGTAGCCTCCGACCCCTGGAGCAACAAATATATTTTCCCGAATTCACATGTTCCCTCTATTAAACAAATCGGTGGTGCCATTGAAAATCTTTTTGTCATGGAGGACTGGCATAACTTCGGTGCCCATTACGACAAGACACTCATGTCGTGGTTCGATAACTTCGATCGTAACTGGGAATCGATAAAGTCGAATTATGACGAACGTTTTTACCGTATGTGGAAGTATTACCTGCTGAGTGCTGCCGGTTCTTTCCGTGCCAGGAATGTGCAACTGTGGCAAATAGTCCTGTCTAAGAAAGGAATACCACAAGGATATCCCTCCATTCGATAATGAAAGGACAACGTATATAGCTGACACAACAAAGCCTGCAAATTTGCAGGCTTTGTTGTGTCAGTCCATTTTATGATGTCTTGGAATTCTGAAGCTTTAAAGAGAATCCGACACCAAGGATTTCTTTAAATTGCAGCTTGGGTGATTCACCTTTCATATGGATATTGTGATCATACATCAGGTGGGTAT
>CAIYOZ010000060.1 GCA_903927945.1 uncultured Bacteroidales bacterium
ATGGCGAACCATAAACTTAACCTCCTCTCCAGCATCACCCGGCATGACATTAACAACCAGCTATTGATACAGCAGGGATACTTAGAAATACTCCAAAAAAAGCAACGCGATCCTTCATTTAACGAGTATGTCCAGAAGGTTATAACTGCTGCAGAGCGAATCTCTGCTTTGATCCGGTTCACCCGTGAATATGAGGAGATCGGCGTTAATGCCCATATCTGGCAGGATTGCCGTACACTCGTAGACACCGCGGCAAAACAAGCCCTGCTAAAACAGGTCATAGTGAACAACATTCTCCCTACCGGCGTAGAAGTATACGCTGACCCTTTGATTGTCAAGGTTTTCTATAACCTGATGGACAACGCAGTCCGATACGGTGGAAACATCACAACTATACGGTTCTTTGTGCATGGGTCTCGCAATGATCATCTAATTGTATGTGAGGATGATGGAGAAGGTATTCCAATTGAGGAGAAAGAGAAGATCTTTGAACGTGGCTTTGGGAAGAATACCGGACTTGGTTTAGCACTTTCTCGGGAAATTCTTGATATCACCGACATCACAATCCGTGAAACGAGAGTGCCAGGTAAGGGAGCAAGATTCGAGATCACGGTGCCGAAAGGGAAGTGGCGTTATGGGAGTGAAACGAGTTAATTTGCTATAGATCGCTCCAGTCGAACCCGCTTCGCAACGGTTCTCCCCTTGCTCCTGAAAGCGTGCAACGCTCGCCTGACACATGCTTGGCATCGGTCCTTTTCGTTGTTTCTATTGTTGAAACGGGTTAACCGCCGAGTTCACTTCGTTCACTGACTGGATTTGCCAACCCTTCGCTAGTCGGCACAAATCGTTGATAGGATTTCAGCGCCTTCTTGTGGGATGATCTGATGAAACCAATCGAGTTTTCGTTTTGTCCTTGAGAATCTATTATAAAATGGGGAAATAATGTATTTAGCGAGAAAATTACACGATGACGAAAAGATTTATTTTAAAATATGAGAATTGAAGGATTTTTCCCTACAAACTTTTTAGAAATGGTGTTATTTCTGAACAGTTAGCGGCCTTAAAAGTCGAGGTTATTTGAATAAGGTTTTAAACCATAACTCCTCTATTTAATCGTAAACCTTATTATCAGTGGTGATAATGACTCCTACATGAAAAAGTATGGAATTATTTTTCTCATTCTCATTAGTATTGTCACCTGTGGTTGTTTATCAACAGCTCCGCCAACACAGCCAGCCGCTCTACAGCCTGAAGTCCAATCAAACTTACAACAAGGTAATTTTCCTCCTGGTATGTCAAATGGAAGCATCCCGAATATTATCGGGCGATGGACTGGCCTAACCACCGGACATATCCAGGGTTCTGGATTCTATTCCCATAATAATGCTATATTCAATATTACCGAACAGCAAGGATACGCCTTTGCTGGAAATAAAGAGTATATCAGGCCAGACAAAAAAACCTATTATGAGAATTTCTCAGGAGCAATTTCACCCGGTGGAGAAATGATCTTTGCTGATACAACAAAAGGGTACTCCATGGGCAGAATGACCGGGCCGGATAGCATAGAACTTTTAACCGGACAAGACGGTACTGATGCAAGAGCTTTTATCCAGATCTTTTCACGGGAGAAGAACTAATACTCCTAATCAATTTTTTAGAGGTAGTAAGATGGAAATGAAACCGGTAATTCATTTTGAAATGCCTGCAATAGACAAAGAGCGAATGGTCAGATTTTATACGCAAGTATTTGGTTGGCAAACCCAGCAACTTGGACCGGAGATGGGAAATTTTATTCTTGTCACCACAACTGAATCTGATGAAAACGGTCCGAAGACACCAGGTGAAATTAATGGCGGGTTCTATCAAAAAAATGACAATGATTCGTCACAAACAACTACGGTGACTATTCAGGTAGATGACATCGAAGAATACATCAGGAAAGTCAGGGCTGCTGGTGGAAAAATATCAGGAGAAATAATGGATACCCCTGGACTCGGCTTCTTTGCCTCTTTTTTTGACCCTGAAGGTAACAGGGTTAACATGCTTCAACCTGCAAACGATAAAACAAAAATGGGAGACAATCCAGAATCCTCATCGAATTAAAGGCTAAAAGAAACGGAAAATATAGAGTTAATTTCGGGATGAAGGTATCAGGGATGCAACCCACTACAATAGATGATTACATACGGAGCTTTCCGCCGGATGTACAGGTTATTCTTGAAACGATGAGGAAGACCGTACTGGAAGCAGCGCCCAAAGCTTCAGAAACTATCAGCTACAGAATACCTGCATTCAGGATGAACGGTAAAACCCTGGTATACTTCGCGGCATTCAAACACCATATTGGATTTTATCCGCTTCCTTCCGGAATGGAAGCGTTCAAACATGAGTTGTCTCAGTACAAGCAGGGAAAAGGTTCTGTCAGGTTCCCCTTCGACAAACCGATTCCCTACGATTTGGTGAAAAAGATCGTCAGATTCAGAATAGAGGAGAACGCAAATAAAAAGGAAAAAAGTTCCTAACAAAATAGTTTCACAAAACCGGGTTTTATCAGGTCTCCGGTTGGCGGGGAGTGTTGTCAAAATGAAGAATCTGAAAAAATCCTCAATCCCTTATTACCTTAACGGAACCGAAGTGTTCTCTGCGGAAAGTCCGAAAAGCCGTAGAAATGTCTGTTATGATCGTGAAGGGCAGGAGGCAAGGAAATCTGTGATACCAGAAAATAATGCGATTGATATGGCAGCTGCCATGGGTATTGAGATTTTAACAGAGAAAGAATATCGAGAGCTACAGAAACTGGGAAACTTCGATACGAAAACATCAAGCTGGGTGAAAACACCTCCCGATATCAGAAAACTCGGAGGGCGCCCTCTTTGTTGATCGCCGTTACAACAATGTCTTTGTATATCATAACAGTGCACCCTCTTACTATGCAGGCAGGGGCTTCCGTGGCTCACTAAGAGTCTGAACTTTTACACAAAGGGTTCTGTTTTCGTTGTTGGTTTCTGTCGTTCACGTTCTGTCTGATCCACTCCCTAACTGTGTATCATCTCAGTGATCCTGCTAATGAATGTACATTTCGGGTTCTCCTTGGTTAAGGATTGAGAATATTTTATGAATTGAACAATTGATTATCCAATAACAAATTAAAAGAACCTTCAATAGATATGTATTTCAAGTCAATTATCATGAAAGGAAATAAATATGGCACCAGTTAAAGAGGCAGTGTTTGAGCGGTCATTTGACGCTTCACCTGAAACAATCTGGCGGGCATGGACCGATCCCAAGATGATTAAGGATTGGTGGGGGCCTAACGATATCAGTATTCCGGAATGTGAAGTAGACTTGCGTGTAGGTGGAAAAATATACATTGTCATGGAGGCCGAAGAAGCGATGGGCCCGTATAAAGGTACGAGATGGCCGATGGAAGGCAGGTTTACGAGGGTGGAGATGAATTCGAAACTGTCATATACGGCAAGTGGCTGGACCGAAGGCGACAAAGAAGCCACGGAAATTAATCAAGTTACCGAACTTACCCTGATTGTTGAGAAAGGCAAGACAAAACTGAAACTGAATGTCACCATAAATAAGGCCGGACCAAATGCCGATATGGCGGTACAAGGTATGCAGGTGGGCTTTAATCAACATCTGGATAAACTCGGCACATTTATGGCAAGACAGTGGATCGCGAAATGAGCCCGTTTAATTATACCCGAGTAAAAAAAAATTAAAAATTACACCATTATTCCGGTTATTTCCGGAATTCGCCATTATTTCCTCGTCAAATAATCACTAGAACTGCTGCTTCAACCCCAGCCTGCTTTAAAATTGATAAAAGGTGTTCCTTTTTTTAATTCACTATGGAGAGGGACTGATAATACTATCCAATCTTTCTGAAGTACAATATGACTGGATGATTGCGTTCGAATTTCAAATCCACGTTTAGAAAGAAATTTTATTAGATTTTCACCTGATACCATTGGAAGTTTATGCGACATCTGCTACTTCGATTTTTGAAATTTCTGAATGGCCTATATGGGCTTTTTTTTCCAATTCTTCGCGTTGAACTTCTAAAACAAGTTCTATGGCCTCCTTAATATTTGCAAGAGCCTCTCTTTTTGTGTCCCCTTGGCTGATAGCACCAGGCTATTCAATTTTTGGAATATAAAAAAGTTGTCCACAATAGTGAGAAGTGTTTAATCGATGGGTCGATCGGTCGAAGAGATTAAGATCTGGCTTTATCAGTAATTCACCAATCATCAATGGCTTGTATTTGTTCCTTTGAGTTATGTCCCAACTTCAAAGGGGCTTACTAATGTTGCAGTTTATTAAACTAGCAAAACAATGTGGTAAAATTGTATGACCAAACCGCAACTATCCGATGTGATGAAAAAACTTGTCCTGTTTATCATTGGTATCGCAATTTTAGGCACGATTATTGCACTGGGGGTGTACTTAGGTGTGGAACTGCCGTCGCAGCAGACTTTGCTCCACGCTCCCATGAACTCTGGCGTTATTTATCCTAAAGGTCCAATCTAGTGAGCCGGTTACTGTATTGACAGCATAGATATTGCTGTCACCACTCCCAACATATACGATGCCATTCACTACTACTGGCGATGATCTACTTATGCGGTGGGACTCCTAAAATTTGACTTGATCACATGAGATAGTGATTTAGGCATTTAGTACCTGTTCCAGTGTTCCATTCGTTACGGGCTTTGAATAGAGCATCATTATTGCAAACCACACTTTAACACTGTCCTCGGGAGCTCTTTGATGATCTCGAATTGTCTACAATGGTGTGAGGTGCTTTATCGATGAGTCGATCGGTCGAAGAGATTAAGATCTGGCTTTATCAATAATTTACCAATCAGCAATGGCTTGTATTTGTTCCTTTGAGTTATATCTCAACTTCAAAGGGGCTTACTAATGTTGCAGTTTATTAAACCAGTAAAACAAAAGAAAAAATTGCATGACTAACACACAACCACCGGATATGATAAGAAAACTTATCCTGTTTATCATTGGTATCGCAATTTTGGGAACGATCATTGCAATGGCGGTGTACTTCGGTGTGGAACTGCCGGCACAGCAGGCTATGCTCCATGCGCCCATGAACATAGGTGTTAAAATATAGGTAAGATACTTCCTACTGCGGAGTAATTCATGATAAAAATCCTGGCATGAAACCCCCATTGCCTTCACTCACCCGTGATGGAACTATTATCTCTTTTTAGGTGTCTGGGCAAGCTTATTGTTTTTCTTTAATAGTCCTTGCGAGGTTCAGAATGAGAAAGTAAAAGGCAATTTCGGAGTCAAAACATGGGTTTCGCTTTTAAAAAATGGCAGGGAATAATTATCCCACTCGCTTATAGTATGACGTTGATCTCCGTATTCTTTCCTTCATCTATTCTTATTGGAACTGATTTATCCTGGTAGAATGGAGCTTTCACAACTAGAGTATGATCGCCAATTGGAATTCCTGTAAGTGTAACAGGTGTCCCACTTATGTCTCTCCTGACGCCATCAATAAATACCTGGACACCAACCGGAACAGATGTTACAAACAGAGATCCTGTTTGAATTAAACTAAATTTGCTGAAGATTTTATGATCGGCAATTATATTTGAAAATGTATATTTGTTAATCTTCCCCTGGGAAACTGAGTCAACAGCAACATCATTGATTGAATATCCATAATCTGCAGTAATTGAATACTCTTTGTTGTCACCGCAATTCACTTTGGTATCGCCGGAAGGAATTATTGAGCCGCCATAACCGTTTGTTGATGCTGATATTGTATACTGTTTTTGGACAAATGTAGCAATTAGAACGTGGTCAGTAGTAATATCATTAAATGTAAAATTTGTAATTGGATCATTGGATTTACCGTCGATAACCACATCTTTGATATCATAACAGGAAAGCGGCGTAATGGTCACGGTTTTATTATCATGTGGATTTACACTCACAAGACCCGAAGGACTTACTGAACCTCCAGTTCCTGCAGTTAAGTTTAAGGTATAGGTAAAGGCTCCAAAGTTTGCATTAATAGAATGGTTTGCCTGCACATTGTTAAAAGTGTACGAGTCAATTGCTCCTACTGATGAGCCATCAATGACAACGTCAGTTATTTTGTACCCACTATAAGGTGTAATATTAAAGACCCGGTTCGATCCCTGTGGAACTGTCACTGGGCCATATGGTGTAATTGAACCTCCCGGGCCTGCCATTGCGGTAATAAGGAAATTGTTAGGCGAGATCGTTGTAGTTGCAGTTGGTGTTACTGTGATAGTAGGGGTCATTGTTATAGTGGTTGTAGGTGTTGAAGTTGTTGTTGTAACGGTGGTTGTTGGAATGACAGTAGTAGTTGTTTGAGTTACAGTTGGAGTCACAGTAGTAGTAGGTGTTACTGTTACAGTGGTTGTAGGAGTAGAAGTTGTTGTTGTTGTAACGGTGGTTGTCGGAATAACAGTTGGAGTTGGTGTTTGAGTTATAGTAACCGTAGGTGTTACTGTTGAAGTTGTTGTAGGGGTAGGAGTTAGAGTAGAGGTACTTGTAGGTGTGACTGTAGTAGTGGGGACAGTGGTCGTAGGTGGGGGTGTATATTCATGAAGTGGAAGTAAATCGATATTCCCCGAACTTATCGTAAGTGCTGCGGTACAAATTCCATCAGAGTCTCCCGGAGATACCTGTGAAAAACCTTGACCATTTGGTTGGGCATAATAGTTTCCGGCGAGGTAAGGTCCACCAATGATGTTTGTTCCAAGGGTCTTTGCTATATTCCAGGTATTTGCACCCCCTGGAGTATCGAGATTTTTCACGTTATTAAAGAGATTATTGTAGATTAAAGTTCCTGAACCCGCATGGAGTCCATAATTCAAATTTCCTGTGATCGTATTTCCAAAGATTTGACCAGATTTTTGACCAGTTTGTAGTCCATAACCGTTGTTAGTGATGATATTATCAGAGATCAAATTATTTGTACCCCCAATGAGGGTAATACCATATCCTTTATTATTTGTAATAGTATTATCGGCAATTGTCATATTATCTAGATAATAATTTGAATAAATTCCATTGTTTTGGTTTCCTTGGATTACATTTGACAGTATAGAAATATCATGGTTGTTTGAAACTTGTAGACCAATTGCAGCACCTTTTGTATCAGATATATGACAGTTCTCAATTTTACTATTATCGAGATATCCGTAGTAAATTCCATTGGTAAAATTGTTAATATTAAGGTTTTTTACTTGTATATTTGTATGTTGTTTCGCAAAGACTCCACTATTCGTGCCAATACCACTAATTGTATGGCCATTTCCATCAAAAACTACATTTGATGCAGCAATTTCAATAGCAGTTCCAGCTTCACCCAAATCATCATTTAAAAGCTGATATTCACCAGGGTCATAAATAGTGACCGGAGCAATAACACCGATCGGAGCAGAGTTTACTGATTGTGCAAGCAATAACATCATTGCCGTGATTATTATGACCAAATGTGTTTTTTTCAAAGTCTTCATTAAAAAGAATAATTCCCAATTCATATTTTTCGACCAAAAGAATAGATTGATCTTATAGTGCTTAAATGTTCGTAACTATAAAAAAGTTTTCCTGGTTGTTTATTATTAATCCCATATTACTGGCTTAAAATAAAATTTTATCACATTTAGCAGCTCATTCCATAATTACTGCAAATTAACTTATACTGAGCATAATGGAATGGATCTAATGTCTGTCCCATTGATTGAATATTATTCCAAGTCACTGCATCATTATATTCTCCTTCCGCCCTCGAAAATACTCTCCCTGTTGAAATTGGAATAATCGTAGGATTTGACTGCAGTTTTCCCACTCCGACATAATCCCCCTGATTGTCCGTGATAATAGAAGGAGTTGTACTTTCAACAAATGCATAATTTGTTCCATATGAACCATATTTGGAATCAACAGCAATTCCAACAGCCATATGATTTTCAGCATCAAACTGAAATAAAACCACTCCAAATCCTAGTTCTTTAAGAAGATAGGCAAGTAAAAGTGACTTTTCACCACAAACGCCAGAATTATCTGACAGAACCTGGTACGGATAACGGGTAACTCCATACACCTGGTAAGATTTTGCATAATCATATGGAATGTGTTGAACCAGTGAAATGGCAATACGGGCCTCGTCATCCGGGTCAGATGAGATAGAACGTATCTGATCTGCAAGGGGGTGAAGATATGAGTTTTGAAGATCGTTACTTAGGTAAGCTTGATAATAAACAGTATCATCACCATAGTAGGGAATGTGTTGCGAGGCTAAAGATTGAGCAATCACCGGATATACGCCAAAATTAATTTGATTATTATTTCCGTTTAACGTGTAAGGAAAAACCCTTTGGATTGGTGAACCTGGATTTACAATTGTTTGAGTTGTGGGATAGTTAGTGGGGTAATAATATGTAATAATTGAAACAGGCGTGGTTCTGACAAATTGTTCTGTTGTGCCTGAATTAAATTTGAATGTTCGATATAGCTGTTGAATCGCCCCGAGATCTTCATCATATCGAGCGTGTTTACCTTCATATGACAGGATATATTCGTTCCAATTGTAAATAGCGAGTATTTGAGTACAATACGTATCACCGTATTTGAAATCTATGCGATAAGCCTTAACTCCATCGAGTTCCACCTGAGCATTATGCTTTGTTGTAGTTATCTCTTTTTCCCGGATTAAATCAGAAACATGCTTAGTTAAAAGAGTTTCAAGGTTTGTTGAATAAGGAGATGTGATAACCTCTACTGAAAATGTCCCGGCATTATTATCATTTCGTGTTTTGATGAGAGTTAGTACACTCCCATAGCCACTAACGCTTTGATATTTTTGCCATGTATCGGGATATTCAAACGAAAATTTGTATATTGGATCAATATATTGAGATGCTGAAACCTGTGGATTACTGGGAGGTGGTTGGGTTTCTATTATTTTTGTTACTTGTGAAGTGGGTTGAATAGGAGGAGTTGATACTATTGTTGTTACTGTGGGTGTGACAATATTTGTCTGTGGTGAAATTGTTTGAACAGATTCATTGTATTGTTGAACATTTCCAATAGCAATTACCATCTGAATTACGGCAATTATTAAAATGGCCGAAACACCAAATGTTAAAAAAGTACTTTTAGAATTAATTTTCCGTGATGAAAACATTTTTCGTGATGATTTGGATTTTAGATATGCATCAAGGATAGAAATTAGCCAGAAAAATATTGCAATTAGGGGATGAATTAAAAATAAACTTACAAAAATCGCAAAGATCAAAAGTCCGGCTTTGAAAAATTCTCCATTATATGCCTGACCTAAACCAGGTATGACTGCATAAAGACATGCTTTTGTTGATGACGATAATTTAACATTTTGTTTATTTTTAGTTTTTGAGCGATTATTTTAATGTTTTGGTTTTTCTCTCTCATTTGAACTTGAAGATTGATTACTCCAATTATGCGAATATAAACATTTGTGATTTTGTGGTAGCCGGTGGTCAAGACAGAATGATTTATTGCAAGATCTACAGGTGTATGGCAAAGAGAGTAAAATATTACAATATTCACAATTTTTTCCGGAATTTATGTCAGAATTAGGAGGAGTATATAGATTGGAAATTTCTTTCTCGTGATCACTTTGTATTTGCTTTTTTGGATCTAAACCTTCACTTTGATTTTCATAATGAGAGCCATTAATTATTTTTTGGAGTCTTTCGTAATTTCTTTGTGCTATCACATTGCCTGGATCATTCAATAATGCTCGGGTAAATGCGTCTTTGGCGCCTTGATAATCGCATTTTTTGGTAAGAACTACCCCTAAGAAGTTCCAGGTTCGGGTTGATTCAGAATTAATAGAAAGAGATTTTATAATGAAATCATAAGCAATTGTATAATCGCCATCTTTATACGATTTTAAGGCTTTTTGATATAATTCTTCATGATTTTGAGTACTATCAAATAGATTATGTATTTCAGATGAAGGTAAATCCGAATCAATATTGTTTTTGTTGAGATATTCGAGTTTTTTTACATATTCATCAAAGCTTATCTCACCTTTTGCATATTGAACCCTTAATAATTGTATCTCTTCATCTTTTCCCATTCAGATCAGCATTAAGTGATAGTTTTTTGGATAAAAATAATATTTTCAATCTATCTTTGGCACAATTATCTTTTTTCGTTTACCACATCTGGTACATATCATGTGATATTCAATTATATTTGATGATGCCATACATTCTGAAGATCTTCTTGTCTAACCTTATTATATGTATTTTCTAAAAAAAAGAAAGAGAATCTTCATTCGTATCGGGTCCGAAAGTGCATGATGTTGTTCGCATATCTTTTGAAGTTTGTCATCGGTAGGAAGGCAATTACACAGTACTGATAATCCTCCAATCTCTGATAATTCCAATTGTACCTGTTCTGGTATGGGAGTCCTGTTCAGGCATTTTTTATATGTGTTCCCAGTCATTTTTTTCTCGAATTGTTGCGATCTTACCTATTTCAAATTATTATGAAATGCTTAACTATTTATAGTGTTAGTATCTATAAATTACTATTTCAAAAAAAATTGAAAAGGGATATCATTGCGAAAGAAACAAATGAAAGTGAAATCCTGACACATAATGTGCTATGAGAAAAGAAATGAAGGTTTTCTGGTGTATTTACAATGAGAATTGAAGTGCTCGGAACTGGTTGTTCGAAATGTAAAAGGTTGTTTGCTAATGTTGAGCAGGCGATTAAAGACAGCAATATAACTGCAGAAGTAATTAAAATTGAAGATCTGGATGCGATTATAGAAAGAGGTGTTATGCTCACACCAGCCCTTTTTATCAACGGAACCGTTATGGCTGAAGGCCGGATACCTGATGTTAAAGAGATTAAAGCGATGCTCACGGAGTGAAAAATGACAGAGACTCAAAAATGTTCATGCGGACAAAATGAACCAAAACGTATTATTTTTCCATGTGCCGGACAGGCAAATGTCGGGCAAATTATTAACCTTGCAGCTGTTCAACTGACAGAAGAAGGATATGGAACAATCTCTTGCACTGCATTACTCGCAATCGGTGCTGAGAACTTGATTGCAAATGCTTTGAAATCTGATGAAATTGTCATCCTTGATGGATGCCCAATGCTGTGTGCAAAGAAAATTGCTGAGGCTCAAGGCTTATTGCCAGGACAGCATCTTATCCTTACAGAAATTGGTCTCACCAAAGGACCTTCGAAATCCTATACTGACAAAGATATTGAGACGGTTGTAACTGCATGCTGGAAAGGTGAAGGGCGATTGGACACGTCTTTAATTTCTCACAAGAAAAATGACGAAAAAGATACCAGACATGGTTGTAGTTGTAGCAGTAATTGCAGCAGTATTCGTTAACTTATAAATAAACTTAAGTTAGGTGAATAGAATGCAGGATTATTTACAGGCATTTGCTGACTGGATTACCTATACCGTTCTCAGTATTTTTAGGAAAGTCCGCTCGGGTCCACCGTGGATTTTTTCATCTACGATTCTATCAAGGTCACACTGATGCTTGCAGTGATTGTATTTGGTGTTGCAATTATCAGAACTTTTATTACACCCCAGAAAGTGAAGAGATGGGTAGCTGGGAGGACTGAAGGAGTTGGAAATATTATTGCTGCAATACTGGGGATTCCAACGCCTCTCTGCTCTTGTTCTGCAGTACCCCTGTTTATCGGCTTTATTGAGAGCGGTGTGCCACTTGGAATTACATTCTCGTTTCTTATCGCATCACCACTTATCAATGAAGTCGCAGCATCAATGTTATTTGCGATGTTTGGGTGGCAAATAGCCCTTATCTATATCGTATCCGGGATAATTATTGCAATTACTGCCGGTATTCTTATTGGACGCCTTCATCTTGAGAGTGAAGTTGAAGAGTTTGTCTATAAAGTCAAACTGCACGATTTCAAAGAAAAATCGATGACATGGAAAGACAGGCTGATATTTGCAAAAAATGAATCACGTGATATTACCCTGAAAGTACTTCCGTATATTCTCATCGGAATAGCAATTGGTGCGGTTATTCATGGGTACTCACCCGCTGATTTTCTTGTAAATATTGCCGGAAAAAATAATCCACTTGCAGTTCCAATCGCAGTTCTTATAGGTATATCGCTGTATTCGAATGCAGCAGGAATGATTCCAATTATGGAAGTACCTCTACAATGTCAAATTGCCAATATAAAAAAAGTTCAATAAGCCAAAATGTTTGATGAAATTTTATTTTACCCACTAAAGCATAGAAAATACATTTTCATATATTAAATTTATATATCAAAGATAGAATAAAAGGTCTTAATAGTTTTAAGATCAAAAAAATAGTGGAAGCCGGAGCTACGATTAAGAATTGAGCACACACACCGGCTCTCCAATCAGTTAAAGACTACAATGTCGTAACTTCGTTTTTTGTTTCATTCTTGACCTTCTAGAGTTTTTTCTATTCTTA
>CAIYOZ010000061.1 GCA_903927945.1 uncultured Bacteroidales bacterium
ATTCCAAGTTCTTCGCACACTTCTCTTTTAAGTGCAGCCATCACTTCTTCACCATAATCTATATGACCACCAACCGAAGTATCCCATTTACCGGGCTGAATATCCTTATTCATGGCCCGTTTTTGTAAATACAATTCTCCCTTGGTATTGAACACATGAAGATGAACTACAGGATGTAGCCAAAAAGTACCGGAGTGACATTCCTGACGGGTTGCCTTGCCAATCACTTCACCGGATTCGTCAACGAGAGGAAAATATTCGGTTCTATTCATAAAAATTCAAATTTTGACTACAAAGATAAGACTGCTAGCATAAAATCCTTACCGTTCAGTTCAAATTTAAAGCGGTTCTGATAGTTTATCGTATCTTTGCAATTCCCTTAATCAAATTTTAATCTTATCTATAATTTAAACAAACATACATAAATTGCTGTTTGTTTACTGAAAACAATGAATACTCCGAATAAACATTTACTCATAGCCTGTACTTTTCTGGCACTGATTTTTTCGGCTTGTATCGGAATTCCAGCCGATTCGCCCTACCCTGACATATCATTTACTCCAAAATCAGTTATGTCTGCAACCGGACGCGCTTCTGCTGTCGGTTTCGCTATTGATGGAAAAGGCTACGTGGCTTTAGGCCGAACTGCTTATAAAAGTGGTCAATTGAAAGATTGCTGGGAATATGACCCAACCCCCGATACATGGACACAAAAGGCAAACTTTCCGGGGAAAGCACGGGTAAAAGCTGTTGGCGTTGGATTGAATGGCAAAGGCTATGTTGGAATGGGCTTTGATATAAATTGTCCATTTTACTCGGACACGGCCCATCTGAAAGATTTTTGGTGCTTTGACCCTAAATTAAATACCTGGTCACGCAAAGCTGATTTTCCGAGTAAATATACCGATGCCTGTATTAGTATGGTTTATAAAAACGAAATCTATGTTGGTTTCGGATTTGATGGTTGGGGATTCAGCAGGTATTTTTTCAAATATACTCCTGAGCAAGACAAATGGACTGAACTGAATTGGTTTCCAGGTCCTGAACGTGTAGGTGGAACCATGTGTACAGATGGAGAAAAGGTTTATTTCGGAACAGGATTCGACACCTACAACCAGAATGACTGGTGGGAATATTTTCCAGCAACTGACATGGAAAGCATTAACAAGAATGCCTGATACAGGCCGCGAAAATGGAGTTTCCATCTCAATTAATAACCGTTATTTTGTTACTACTGGTCGCCATTTCGCAGGAGATATGACCGGAGGCGGAGTAAAATCAGATATTATGGAATACGACCCCATTCGGAAAGTTTGGTATAAGCGAGGTGATATTCCAACCAGCGGCAGAGAAAATGCATTGGTATTTAGCATAAACGGAAAAGGATATATTGGTTTTGGGGAGAATGACAGCACAGTGTTAAACGATTTCTATAGTTTTGAACCCTGAAAATAATTTACGATTTATGAATTTACAATTTACAATTGTGGGAATAAGACTTAAGAGTTTAATAGCATTAAATATTCTATTAATATTATTGTCATTTACTGTTAAGGCTCAAAATGATACCATTAAATACGATGCATCAGTTTCAGGATTAATTTCATCCGGAAAATATGCTCCATTTTGGATGCAAAGCCGCAATTACGGTACGATTTCGTCATCGCCTCAAAGTGCCAATCTGATGTTGGGAATAAGCAAAGAGCTGAATGCAAAAAAACGCTTATTCGATTATGGTTTCAAAGTGGATGCTTTAGTCCGGACTGACAACACGAAAACAGAAGCCTATTTTCATGAACTTTATGCTCAGGCACGCTTTTGGGTTCTTGATTTTGTTGCCGGAGCACGCGAAGAACAGTTTGGTGTTCAGGATTCCAGCCTATCGTGCGGTGGATTTATTTTTTCACAAAATGCACGTCCAATGCCAAAAATTACAGTTGGAATTGAACATTTTGTTCCTGTTCCGCTAACCAATGGTTTCGTCGAGATAAAGGGAGCGTTAGCACACGGCTGGTTTACAGACAATACTTATTATCAAAACATGTATTTACATCATAAATACGTCTATTTAAAACTGGGAGGAAAACTACCGGTTCATCTGCAATACGGTATAGATCACTTTGCTCAATGGGGCGGAACTGCTCCGGGTGGTGTTCAATATGCAAGCAGTTTAAAAGATTATATGATTGTATTTTTTGCAGGTCATGGTGCAGGGGATGCCAATCTGAGTGATCAGATTAATGCACTTGGAAATCATCTGGCTTCTCAGAATCTACGTATGGATATAGATTTAGCCGACTTCAGGATAGGCGCTTATTGGGAGAACTTTTTGGAAGAAGGTCCGGTTCGTTTTATTGGGTTTACCATGAATACTCCTG
>CAIYOZ010000062.1 GCA_903927945.1 uncultured Bacteroidales bacterium
GCTATAAACTAAATATCCCTACCCTATGGCCTCATACACAAAACCCATTTCCTTCATTTCCTTCTTGTCATAGATATTACGTCCATCAATAATCAGGGAACCTTTCATGGTTTTCTTCACGACACCCCACGAGGGCATGCGGAATTCCTTCCACTCGGTGACCAGCAGCAGGGCATCGGCATCCAGGACGGCATCGTAGATATCGTGGGCAAAATACATGCGGGAGGTATCCAGGGAAGAACGTTGGGTCTTAAAATATTCACGGGTATCAGGAATTGATACAGGGTCGAAGGCCCGTACCTGGCAGCCTGCTTCGAGTAGTTTTTCGATCAGCACCAGTGCCGGAGCTTCACGGATATCGTCGGTGTTCGGTTTGAAAGACAATCCCCAGATACAGATCGTCTTGTTGGACAGATCGCCATCTAAATGCTTAAGGAGCTTCTTGAATAACACTTGTTTCTGATAGGCATTCACCTCTTCCACCGCTTTGAGTACCCGCAGTTCGTAACCATTCTGTTCGGCAGTATGAATCAGTGCCTTCACATCCTTGGGAAAGCAGGAACCTCCATAACCGCAACCGGCATAGAGGAATTTGCCCCCGATACGTTGATCGGAACCTATACCCTTGCGGACCATGTTGACATCAGCACCCACCAGTTCGCACAGGTTGGCCATGTCGTTCATAAAACTGATGCGGGTAGCGAGCATGGCATTGGCGGCATATTTTGTCATCTCGGCGGAGAGAATATCCATGAAGATCACCCTGAAGTTATTCAACAGGAAGGGACGGTAGAGCCTGGTGATCAGATCCATTGCCTTCTCACTCTCGACACCCACCACCACACGGTCGGGGCTCATGAAATCCTTAATTGCATCACCTTCCTTGAGGAACTCAGGGTTGGAAGCCACATCAAAGTCAATGGTCACACCCCGTTTATCGAGTTCAGCCTGAATGGCATTACGCACCAGGGTGGCAGTTCCTACCGGCACCGTGCTTTTGGTGACCAACAGGACATATTGCTGCATGTTTTGGCCTATGGTTCGGGCAACCTCCAGAACATACGTTAAATCGGCGCTTCCGTCAGCATCAGGGGGTGTACCAACAGCACTAAATACAACTTGTACAGTATCCAGAATATCGGTCAGCGAAGTGGTGAAATGCAACCGGTCAGCCTTCATATTCCGCTGTACCATGTCTTCCAGTCCGGGTTCATAGATAGGAATAATTCCTTTACAGAGCTGGTCAATTTTCTTGAAATCGGTATCCACGCAGGTGACATCCACCCCCATTTCTGCAAAACAGGTTCCCGATACCAATCCTACATACCCTGTTCCGACGATGGCGATATTCATATTTAGTTTATAGTTTGTAGTTTGTAGTTTATAGTCTGCAGTTTATAGTTAATAAATCGTTAGATTTGTCCTCTAACTATGCGCTCTATACTTTAAACTTAATACTGTAAATCATCACAAAAGTAATTATAATTAATGAATTATTGAAACTGTTAGATTTTACGAACTTAAAGATGATATCCATAAAAGACAAAAGTTTGAGAGTTTGATTTTAATCTACATTCATCAACATTCCATTTAAGTGGCAGGAAGAATATCGTATCATTTTAATTACTTGATAAACAGGACTTATCAGATATTCAAAATATGGTAATAAGGTTTTTAATATGGGACCTTGGTTTTCTACTACGTCCCCACAATGGAAATAATAAACATATAGGCCGCATATTTTTTGTATCAATTGCCGGCCCATTTATGGGACGGGCTCAATGTGAAAACAGATTGGCTTTAGCCAAATAGAATTTAAAATTTGGCTAAAGCCATGTAGATTTA
>CAIYOZ010000063.1 GCA_903927945.1 uncultured Bacteroidales bacterium
AAAATCTAAAACCTGTGAAAATACATATTTACCCGAATGCATAATTTTTTCGAGTAAATGTACGTCAATTCAAATCAAAAAATCAAAGAACGAATGTATATCTCTGTATTACTGTAAAATACAGAGACATGTTAAAAGTTAACGCAACACCACTAAAGTCTAATAATAAATGTTTTATGAAAAAAATCCTATTGCGAGAAATTCGTTTGCTATTTGTTGCAGTCTTTATTTTTTGCTCTTTAATTCATAGCAGTGCACAATGGAAATCCGTACGTGTAGGTGGTGGTGGTGCCATCACTAGCATGCAAGCACATCCCAAAGTGCAAAATCTTTATTTCATTACCACGGATGTAGGTACTCCGTATCGTTGGAACTCTACAACAGAAGCATGGGAAGGACTATTTTATGATTTGCCGGTTGTTTATTGGGACAAACAAGCGTCAGGTAATATCGCATTTGACCCCAATGATGTTACAGGTAATGTGCTGTATGCTACTATCGGGGCGACTTGGGTAACCGGCACTGTACTGAAATCAATTGACAGAGGTACAACATGGACTGATTGCAAAATTCCTATTGATGTTAAACCTAATAATGATCAGGCTTATGGTCAACGTTTGGCTGTTGACCCAAACAATAGTAATATTGTTTACGTTACAACTCGCCCCGGTACTGGTGTAACTGCAATAAACGGCACCTTTAAAAGTAGTGATGCCGGTAAGACCTGGTCTAAAATAAATAACTTATGTGGTGCTTTCTTATTATTTGATGTAAGTGGAGGATTAACAGCCGGAATGACGAATAAGATATTTATCGGTTGCACGGATGGAGTATATCAAACGACAAACTGTGGAACGGATTTCACTTTGATGAACGGAAGTCCTGCAAGTTCATACAGAGCAGATATACATAGTAATGGGACAATGTATGTGACACATTCTAAGAGTGTTGAAAAATGGAATGGAACGGTATGGTCAAGTATTACCCCTCCTGGAAATTATTTATATTCACCCATTGCTGTTAATCCAAATAACAGTGATCAGATTATAGTTGGTAATGCAAGTTACAGCCCCTATATTTTCGATCAATATGTAAGTAATAATGGCGGATCGAGTTGGTTAAAGATTAATCCTAATGGAAACTTAACTGAGGTTCCCTGGTTTTCGGGAGGAATTGGCCAAGGGTTAAAAGATTTTTGTTGGGATCCATTTGACCAAAACATGGTTTGGTTTACCGATTTTTTCAATCCATTTCAAACAACGAATATCTGGGCTGGGTCGAATATTGTATGGAAAGCGCGAGGTGTGGGGGAAGAAGAAACTGTTGCAACTGGTAATTTGCTATGTCCTCCTTCTGGAAGTAATGTGTTGTTATCAAACGTAGCCGATGTTGGAGGATGGGATCATAAGTCGCTGACCACGCCTCCAACGGTGGGGTTGAATACCATTTTCCCATGGAGTACAGCAGGAGAAGCCGGGAATATGACAGGTGTAGCTATTCAGGAAAGTAATCCAAATTTTATTGCCCGTGTAGGTCGTCATGGTTGGGATGGTACAGGATATGCCGGTTATTCTACAGATGGAGGTACAAGCTATACAAAGTGGACATGTCCGTCAGATGCTGCGGGAGGAAGAATTGCGGTTTCGGCAACTAGTACCACCATGATTTGGATAACTCAAGGAGGTCCTTGTTATAGATCCACTGATCTCGGCACCACATGGACTAGTGTTGCTTCGCTTCCTTCAAAGATTCTTACTCAGGCGAGTGTGTTTACTTGTGGGCCTGTATTTCCGGTAGCAGCAGACAAAGTAAATGGAAATAAGTTTTATGTTTATTTTGGAGGAAAAATGTATGTTAGTACAGATGCCGGAGTTACTTTTACTGCTGCAGGCACGCTCCCTAATCCTTATGTAACTAATCCTACAGCTATGGAAACTACTCCAGGGAAAGAAGGCGATATTTGGATTGCCATGTATACCTATGGTTTGTATCACTCCACCAATTCGGGTACATCATTCACTCAGATTGCGAATGTTCAGTCAGTTAATAGTGTATCAATTGGAATGGCATCTCCAGGGAATCCTAATAATCCTGCTGTGTATGTTTACGGTACGGTTAATAATATTGCAAATGGTCTTTTCCGCTCAAATGATAACGGTGCAACATGGCAAACCGTCAGTGCTCCTTTACATACGGGTCAGGAGATTTATTCTATGGCTGCTGATCGGCAGGTGTATGGCCGGGTATTTTTTAATACTTTCGGAAATGGAATAAGGTATGTTGAAGATATTGTGGATACCAAGCAGCCTACAACTCCAACTGATGTGACTGTTAGTGGTACTACAAATGCTTCGACCCGATTGACCTGGAGTCAGTCAAGTGACAATGTGAATGTGGCCAGCTATAGCATATATAAAGATGGAATGTATATTGCCAGTTCAACAGTTTGTTCATATATCGTAACCGGCTTGACGGCGAATACAACATATTCCCTGTCGGTAAAAGCCAAAGATCCTTCTGGAAATCTTTCAGCACCTACTGTTATAAGCGTTCAAACATCCACTACCTATGTTGCTCCAGTAAATATTGCTCTAAATAAGCCTGCTAGTGCAAGTGTTGGAGGAACTGCTGCATTAAAGGGTAATGATGGAGATGCTACCACTACTCGTTGCGGAGCACTGACTAGTGGTGCCGGATATTGGTGGAAGGTTGATTTAGGTGCTGTTTACGATATTACAGGAGCCGAAATTGTGTGGGAAAATGCTCCATGGATTTATAAATACAAAATCGAAGTTTCAAATGATGATATTACTTGGGTGATGGCAAGCGATAAAACTGCAAATACCTATTTTGGAGCTCCGTCTGAGGTTAATAACTTTACTTCGAATGGTTACAGGTATATGAAGATTACAATTACAGGCTATGGAAATGGCGGCTATTGGGCCAGTTTCTATGAGTTTAGGGCATTTGGAACCCAAACGATTACCGGTACTAAAGAACTCCTATCAAATAATGTAAAAATATATCCTAATCCTGTTACGGATCATTTGAATATTGAAAATGCGAACCCTAATGCTGATATTATAATTTCGACCATGGGCGGTAGAATTGTTTATTTTAAAAAAGCAACGACCAATAAAATTAATATACCTGTGAGTGAATTGCAAAGAGGTTTATACTTGATTCGTGTTGAGGACGATGAAAATGTTGCCGCAGATAAGATTATAATTCAATAATACAAATCAAATTACTAATAAATTTTAATAAATCTACCATTATGAAACACAGCTTAATTTTCAAAGATTCCCTTGTGCAACATCTCATTGTTGCTGCCTTATTATTATTTAGCACTATAAACATTCAAGCCCAGTTGATAGCAAATCCTGGATTTGAAGATCCAATACTCGGTGCGGGAGTAGTTACACCTGGTAATTGGTCTTATTGGTATGGTCTCAGATCCAATGATGCTCCGGTATTTGCAGGTACATATTGTGGTAAAGTGGCTGGCGGATCAACAGGTGCATCTTTAACTCAAACGCTAAATGCAACGTTAGCAATTAACACTACGTATATTTTTAGTGCTAACTTTAGAGCTTCAGCAGGTGCGGTTAATATAAGTTTAAAGAATTTCATGGATGCGAGTTCTGTAGGCAGGGATGCAATAATAATGAGTACAACAAGCAGTGCTTGGGTAAATACAGGAAATATAGCTTTTAAAACAGGAAGTGTTACTCCTAATGATCTTAGTCCTACAATAACGATTTCAGTACTGGCTAACGCAACTGGTTATGCCGATGATTTTTCCATTATTCCTTACCCCTCTGGTGATACACAGGCACCTACTACACCAACAAATTTGTTAACGGATGCTGTTTATGATACATCATTTAATCTAACCTGGTCAGGTTCTACTGATAACTATGCTATAATGGGTTATGAGATTTATTTAAATGGCACTCTTTATGGCACTGCAAATCCGGCATTGTCTTCTTATTCGATAAACGGTTTAACACCAGCCACTAACTATATTATAACCATGAAAGCTTTAGATGGTGCCGGACTTCGATCGGATGCCAGCTCATCTACTAATGTAACTACACTTGCAGCTATTACCGGCTCAAATTTAGTTGTAAATCCTGGTTTTGAAACAGGTGCTTTTACTCCATGGACGAGTTCAACGAGTGGGACGATTTCAAGTACTTCCCCGTACGAAGGAGCTAAATGTGGATCAGTTGGTGCTTCTGGTGCTTCTTCAACAATGACACAAACGATTACCGGTCTCCAATCCAATACCAAATACATATTGAGGGCTAAATATGCTGCTGGAAATGCAACATTTGGAGTGAAAAATTATTTAACTTCCACAACTGGAGTTACCAGTGTTGCTTTGCCGGTTAGCACTCCGGTCCCTGCAACTGCCACATGGGTTTCAACGCCAAATATAGTTTTCACTACAGGTTCAGCAATGACTACAGCTGATGTTTATGCATCGACCCCTTCAAATGTCTGGGCTAGATTTGACAACTTTGAATTGTTGGTATATCCAATGGGTTCAGCGACAGATTTAAATAAAATGGATAGAACAAGTGGTCGTATTTATTCAATAAACTCTAAAATTATAGCGGAAGGATTCGCAGCTCAAACTGCGTCTGTTTATTCTATTTCAGGAGTAATGATTAAATCAGTTCTTATAAAAAATAATTCAGAAACAATTGAATTAAATAAAGGATTTTATATAGTGAAAGTTGGAAGTCAAAAATTTAAATTGATGGTACAATAACTATTCTAAGTTAACTTTTGTACAAGTGTATGCTTTAGAACAAACTTCAAAGAGTTTGTTGGATATGGACTGAGTCCTGTTGAAAACAGGACTCAGTCCATTCTGTTCTTGGTAGATTTTTGGGTACCAGGAATCAAACTTAAATGTTGGGGAGAGAGATAAAACAATGACAATGATGTATATTCCATAAAGGCAATTTTATGTCGATACGTCTTTTAATCCAATATAGATTTCCTTTATCTTTCTTCAATATCAAAGGCTGGTATCTGCATGAACCTTTTATTTACATTCACTTATCAATTCTTCTCCCTTTGTTCAGGTTAGGGAGATTTCAGATAGGGTTCGGATAAGCTTTAGAAGGGTACCTCATTGAACCCTATAGCAACATTCTCGAAGCTAAGAATGAATTGAGAAGAAATCTATACTGAAATTAGTACACCTGACAGATACGTTGAAAAGGGTGAATAGGTTTGATATTTCAAATCTCCTAAAATCCAACTAAATAATTAACTATTTTTAGATTGATAGTAGAAATAGTATCATACTTGGATGAAAAAATATGATTTTAATTCTATAGTGCAGTTTATCTTTGTCGTATTATTATTAGACACTTATTTCAAAAAACAGTTTTTCTTTTTCATAAATCAGCTTTTCTTAATTATTATAGCATTGTTTTGAATTTGATAAATAAAATATTGAATTTAATCCATAGCATTGACTTATATTGACAATTTATTTTATTAAAATTAAACTAATAATCATTTAAAAATTACTTATGAAACGAATTAATTTACTTCTTGCTTTAATGGTATTTATTTGCTGGGCAAATGCTGCCACTTATCTTGTTCAACCCGGTGGAACCGGTGCGAGTTGGAACGGAGTTACAGGAACTGTTGTTGACTTAACTACTCAAGGTCAATCATTAAACCAATGGTATGCCGCCACAACATTGAGTGCCGGCGATCAAATCTGGCTCATCAAAGGAAACTATACGCTTACTGATTCCATCGTTACGAAGACTACTGAGAAAATTTATGGTGGTTTTGCCGGAACTGAACAAACTATTGCAGACCGGGCAAAAGGAACGAATGCCTGGGATTTTACAAACGAAACAATTATTGATGGTGGTAACCTTGTCAGAGGAATTGTCAGCACAACAGGATCCACCATTGATGGGTTATCCATACAGAATTGTGCCTTTCCATTAACATCGGTAGGAACCAATGCTGCTGCTGTTAAAATAACCACAGCTTCCATTCTTCAAAACTGTATCGTAAGAAACAACACGATAACAGGTCCTGCAACAGCCGGAGGAATCTATTCCGGAGGTGTCTATCTGACAACTGGTGCTAAATTATTAAATTCATTCATTCACGACAATTCTTGTGCGAACACAGGCGGTGGTGGAAATGGCGGTGGTGTTACCATCTGCCAGTTAGCTACTTTGGATGGTTGCACCATTAGCAACAATACGGCATATAACTCGGGCGGCGGAGTTAATATTTTAGCAAAACTGGGAGGAGCGCTCGTGAATAATTGCATTATTACTAATAACACAACTACAAATGGTAGTGGTGGCGGTTTAAACGTGGGTAGTGGTCTTGCTTTTACAGCC
>CAIYOZ010000064.1 GCA_903927945.1 uncultured Bacteroidales bacterium
ATGACCTTTGCCTGGTATGGTCATTTAAAAATGAGAGAATTTAAATGGTTTGATGCCCTTCCTGTTTTTATTGTAATCCTTATCAGTTGGGGAATTGCTCTCTTTGAATATTGCTTTCAGGTGCCGGCCAACAAGATCGGTTTCAATGAGAACGGAGGCCCGTTTACCCTGTTGCAATTAAAAGCCATTCAAGAAGTTATTACTTTGGTAGTATTTGTTTGTTTTTCATTGATAGCTTTTAAACATGAAACATTTCGTTGGAATCATTTGGTGGGCTTTATATTGTTGGTACTGGCAGTTTATTTTATTTTTAAAAAATAAGCCTTTTCCTGTATAACTACGGTTTCTATCTGTATACACGACTTTGCAAATTTGTTTATGTGTTCAATTTTTTCTTATCTTTGTAACTAAATATTTTGCGTATGAAATCTGTTTCGCTATTTATAACCATCCTTCTTTTCATTTTCCTTCCCTCCATCACATTAAATGCTGTTCCGGCTTCTCCGTTTCCTGTTATTATTTCTCAGCCAGATGGTACCCAATTAACCATTCGTTTGAATGGAGATGAATATTTCAATTATAAAACGACATTAGATGGCTATCCATTAGTCCCGAATGCGGAGGGGATATTGACTTATGCTCAAATAAATTCAAATGGTTCATTGGTTACAACTTCAGTTAAAGCCACGAATATTGATCAACGTACTTCCCTTGAAAAGAATTTTATTCAAACGTTGAGCCCAAATCCGGATTTCAGTACATTAAAACAACTTGGAAAGGCTCTAAGGTCGACAAAATTAATATCCGAAACAAATATACTGAAAGGTTATCCCCTGACTGGAACACCCAAATCATTAGTCATCCTGGTTAATTTTACCGATGTGAGTTTTGTGACTCCGACTCCAAAAACAGCGTTCACGAATTTATTAAACCTTAAGGGTTATTCGGCAAACGGGGGCACCGGTTCAGCCACAGATTACTTTCATGATAGTTCAACCGGGGTATTTAACCCTCAATTTGATGTAGTCGGTCCTTTCACATTGCCACAACCAATGGCTTATTATGGTGGTAATGATGCAAGTGGCAATGACATAAACCCCAGACAAATGGTGATTGACGCTTGTAAACTGGCACATGACAGTGGCGTTAATTTTGCACAGTACGATACAGATAATAATGGTGTGGTCGACAATGTCTTTATATATTATGCCGGTTATAATGAAGCTGAAGGAGGACCGGCAAACAGCATTTGGCCGCATCGCTGGTCGTTAGCTAATCTGGCAACCATATTTGATGGAGTATCTGTCTATGATTATGCCACGACTTCAGAGCTCCGCTCAAATTCGGGTTCCAATATGTGCGGTGTCGGAACATTTTGTCATGAATTCGGGCATGTATTGGGGCTACCCGATTATTATGTTACTTCAGGAACAGACCACCATACTTTATCAGAATGGAATATCATGGATTATGGACCTTACCTGAATTATGGTCGGACACCTCCTTCCTATTCTGCCTGGGACAGGTTTTACCTAAACTGGTCGACACCTACCGAACTCAAGGTATCGGGTGATTATACCCTGGATACACTATCCACCAGCAACAAGTTTTTTTTGATAACCCAAAATGGAAATTTCAATATGAATAGTACAAATCCCGCTCCTGCCGAGTTCTATACTTTGGAAAACAGACAGCGAAAAGGGTGGGATGCTTATCTACCGGGTCATGGAATGCTGGTTACCCACATTTTTTACAATTCAAACGACTGGGAGCAAAATACAGTCAACAACAATGCAGCTGCTATGGGAGTCGATATTGTGGAAGCCGATGGCATTGCTTTAACAGAAACCAGTTCAATTGATTCCACATTACCAGGTGATCCTTTCCCCGGAACCAGCAATGTGACTTCCTTCACACCGCTACTCCGCGATGGGACCGATATCCATAAACCTTTAGTTAATATCCGTGAAACAAATGGACTCATCCAATTTCATTTTGCGTCGAATATCGCATTACTCCAAAACCTGCTGCCCTTTCAAACAATACAGGGAACACCATCTGCAAATCAAACTGTGACTGTAAGTGGAAAACAAATAACCTCACCGATTACAATTGCATTTCTAACCGGTCTACATTTCGAAATGAAAATAGACACTGCAAAAGTCTGGGGAAAAACAATTACTTTAACTCCGGTAAATTCGAACATTGCTATCACCACCATTCAAATCCGGTACAATCCAACTGTACCCTCTTATAATACCGTTCATAACGACACCTTTGTGCTCACAACAAGCACTGGTGATTATGCCAGTGCTTTGATTTCAGGTACGTCTACCCGAGGAGTTTATGTCGTACCACCACTAGCTAATGTGGCTACAGACGCAACTTTTACAAGTTTTGTGGCAAGCTGGAATAAAGTATTCGATGCTGTGGGGTATTATTTAACTGTTTACAACATAGCAAACGAGGTGTCGACTTTAAGCGAAGGATTTGACAAAGGACTGACAGCCCCTGTTAACTGGACAATAACGACTAAAAGCATCTCAAGTTCCAACATTTATAGTGGAACAACTCCACCCTCCCTTCAGTTTTCAAATACTGGTGAATATGTCGAAACTGAAGCATATCTGTTACCGGCAGTAAAACTATCATTCTATATTCACTCCCTGGGTGGAAGCAATGGAGGATTCCTGGTAGAAGCCCAAAACGAACAAAATGTCTGGGAGAAAGTGGATAGCATACCCGTTACTTCTTCGTTGTTTGAAAAAAATAAATCGTATGCATTTGATGAATCAAAAGGATACAACCAGTTTCGTTTTACCTATATCAAAGGAATCGGTTCTATTACCTTTGATGACGTGAGTGTAAGTTTCACCAAACAATTAAATTACAATCTTCGTGAAAGTTGGACTACAGCAGTATCGGACACCTTGAATAACCTGGTTCCTAACACCTCCTATTCCTTCAAAGTAAGGGCGAGTGATAAGAGCATTCATTATGAAAATATAACTAATTTCTCGAATACGGTTTCTGTAAAGACTCTCACTTATCCTTCAAATAGCAAACTAGTGGCGACAAAAGATAAATATAACAATATTACTGTTGATTTACCTTCATTAGGTTCGCTTTTGTATGTGTATAACATCTTGGGTCAGTGTATTAAAACTATTGAGCCGGATAAAACGACTATACTTATTAGCGGATTACCAAAAAACCAGGTTTATATTCTTAAATCAAATAATCTGGTTACTAAAATTGCTTTATAAAATCGTATTTTTCATATCAAACTTTCCGTTGAGACTTTCGGGTTATCCAACGGGAAGTTTTTTTTTCAAAAAGCTTTGTATTTTAAGCAATCGTAATCTATTGTCGTTAAGCTTAGAATTTGAACTCAGATAAAACTAATCATACACCGCGGATTTACCAGATTAAAATCTTTTTATCCTTCTTTAGTAGCTGTGATCATGTTCCGATATTATATTAAATCGTAAATTGTAAATAACTAAATTGTAAATAAATGTTATCAGTCGATGCACTTACTGTCGAATTTGGCGGTCAAACTCTTTTCTCGGATATTTCTTTCGTTATTAATGAAAAAGACCGGATTGCCCTTATGGGTAAGAACGGAGCAGGTAAATCTACCTTGCTCAAAATACTGGCCGGTATGCGGGAGCCTTCCAAGGGAACTGTTTCGTGTCCCAAAGAGATGATTGTGGCTTACCTCCCCCAACACTTATTGATTGTTGATGACAAGACGGTATTTGAAGAAACAGCTATGGCTTTTTCTGAAATCAATGAAATGGGCAAACAAATTGATGTGCTGAATGAGGAACTGACCACCCGTACAGATTATGAATCGGATAGCTATATGGAACTGATAGAACGCGTATCCAGTCTGAGCGAACAGTTTTACAGCATTGAAGAAATAAATTATGATGCTGACATAGAAAAAACTTTATTGGGACTTGGCTTCTTACGGGAAGACTTCACTCGTAAGACCTCTGAATTTAGCGGTGGGTGGCGTATGCGTATTGAACTCGCCAAAATACTGCTTCGGCGCCCTGATGTAATCTTATTGGATGAACCTACCAATCATCTCGATATAGAATCCATTCAATGGCTCGAAGACTTCCTGATCAACTCCGCTAAGGCAGTGGTCGTTATTTCGCATGACCGTGCTTTTGTTGACAACATCACCACACGCACCATAGAGGTCACCATGGGCCGCATTTACGACTATAAGGCAAAATACAGCTATTACCTTGAATTGAGAAAAGAACGCCGTGAACAACAGCAAAAGCAGTTTGAGGAGCAACAGAAGATGATAGAGGAAACTATGGATTTTATTGAACGCTTTAAAGGCACTTATTCAAAAACGAACCAGGTTCAATCCCGTGTAAAGATGCTGGAAAAATTGCCGGTACTTGAAGTGGATGAAGAAGATTCTTCGGCCTTACGACTAAAATTCCCGCTTTCACCCCGTTCGGGAAATTATCCGGTTACTGCTGAGAATGTTGGTAAAGCCTATGGGGAGAAACGTATTTTTGCAAATTCAAGTTTCATGATCGAACGTGGTGAAAAAATAGCCTTTGTTGGTAAAAACGGGGAAGGTAAATCAACGCTTGTGAAAGCCATCATGAAGGAAATTGAACATGAAGGAAATCTTACCCTGGGCCATAACGTCAAGATTGGTTATTTTGCCCAAAACCAGGCTTCATTACTGGATGAAAATCTCACTGTTTTCCAAACCATCGACGATGTGGCGGTGGGTGATATCCGCAATAAGATCCGTGACCTGTTGGGAGCCTTTATGTTCGGTGGTGACAGCTCAACTAAGAAAGTAAAGATACTTTCAGGTGGTGAACGAACCCGTCTGGCAATGATTAAACTGTTGCTCGAACCGGTGAACCTGTTGATACTCGATGAGCCGACTAATCATCTTGACATGAAGACAAAAGATATCCTGAAACAAGCACTGGTTGATTTTGATGGAACCCTTATTGTGGTATCACATGACAGGGATTTCCTTGATGGTTTAATTACCAAAGTCTATGAATTTGGCAATCAAAAAGTCACCGAACATCTGGAAGATATTTATGGGTTTTTGGCAAAAAAGAAAATGGAGAATTTGAGGGAAATAGAGCGCAGGGATAATTAATCAATTATCACTTATCACTAAATAAAACATCTTCTACTGTTAACGGTTTATAAGGTCCTTCCTTTACTTCGAAAATAATGGTTCCTGTCTCCAATACTTCAATGGTGTGCCATTCCCCGGCAGAAATATTAACGCCATATACCCCGTTTTTGGGATTAAGTTCGGTACAGTTTAATAATTCGTGATTTTCAGAATAAACAAATACTTTAATACTTCCACGAAGCAATATATAGGTTTCAGCAGTGTGTTGATGGCGATGAACCGGCAACACTGTACCCGGTTCCAGAGCATTGAGCAAACATTGAGCCTTAGAATCGAAATTTGAGTGAAAATTATGATTCATCCGTAATCGTGGACTCACTTCTGCCTTTTCACTAATTGAGTTTAATAACTCCTGATCAATTATCTCCATATTTAAATTCTCGATTTATTTCCAGGTTTCAAGAACACAAATATAATTCAAAATATTTAGTTTACCTAAACTTTAAACACCAT
>CAIYOZ010000065.1 GCA_903927945.1 uncultured Bacteroidales bacterium
ATAGATATCTAATAGATATCTTTCATATTTAATTCTTTCGATTATTGATTGATTTTCCAAATAGGGGTGAATCATTGCATTAAATGTAGATCGTAAAAATTATGGTAAAAATAGTGCTTCAGAAGACTGACCACTTACGAAAAAAGGAAAAAATCTACTCTGTATCCTTGCTGCATTCCTGGTGCTTACAATGTTCAGCATCAGCGCAACAGCAGAGGGCGTTCGCCAGACACCTGAGATTCAGGGCATAACGACCAGCACGTATATTGATGTCGTTGGACAGGCGAGCAACGATGTTGAACTTGCATGGACTTCCGGCAGTGGATCACTTCAGGACAATCCTCCGTTATCCACAGGGGAATCAGTCCAGACCACGGTATATTCTGAAGATACCAATGCGATGAACGGGCACACTGTATATGTAAAGGACTTCAGTGTCAATACCGGTAACCAACTCATGTCACAAAGCAATGTCAAATCATCCCGTCAAATTACATTTGAGGGAGGCACTGGTGGAAATATGGTCTCTGATGAGAGCATTCTAATCGACACGGTAGGTATGCCAACATCGGCTGCAGGTCAGTTCCTCTGTCCGTTTGGCTCATCCGGGATCGACACACTCCCCGCATACTGTAACATCGTGCAGGCGGGCAGCCATGTTGACAGTTCCTTTATTTCGCTCTCGACACAGGCTTCCAGCCGGACCGTAATGGCATCAGCTGATATTCCGGTTGCATTAGCCTATAACATAAACGCTCATGGAGTGAATACCGCAAATGGTATTATTCCTGGCCAGGGATTAGTCTCCGCGTTCATGAAAATTCACATGATGGGGGGAAGTGGTGCAAACCTTTCAAAGGCGTCAGATCTCACGTATGACGACACAACCTCAATTAATGGAATTATCAGCTCCTTTACCAAGCATATTGATTATCAGTCCGGCGCGAGACTACTATGAAAACAAAAACAGGAGGGTTTTCCAATTCCCTAATACTTCGGAAAAATCCTCTTGTTTTTTATAAGTTCTTATGATTAGAAGACGTTGAACCCAATAAAAAAAGATTTAGAATCGGCCAAACAGGAATGTTACGACCGCAATTATAATGAAGATAATCACCAGGATCTTTGCTATTTCCATGGTGAATCCAGCGATTCCTCTTGCTCCTAGAATGTAGAACACTAATGCCAAAACAAGAAACACTACTGCGAGAAAAATTAAATCCATATATTTTACCTACCACTATTATCTCATCTTTAATTCAGATCCGGCTTCGTGTGCCGTGATTTTCGCATCAGATATGGTTTTATGAACGCCAATTTTTGCATCGTCTGATATATTCTTTGCATCTTTGAGTACGTTATGGGTGGCGACCTTTGCATCATCATATACCGCATGTGCAGCCACACGGACGTCATCGGCGGCGTTGCTGGCCATTACTTTTAAATTTTTAGTCATGGTATTTCCAACTCCTTTCCCTGATATGAATTTTAATGGGATATTTCATAGATTTTTAATTTTTACCAGAGATACTCAACATATACCGCAAGGGTATATACCACTAACAGGATTTTGCAAAATTTGCATCATCTCAGGATCTGGCTGGTAACGGTAAAACAGAATTTTTGTGAATTGGACTGCAGATAACCATATGACAGGTTGTGTTTATGTGGGCTTCAGCAGTTATTGCCAAGTCAACCGCGTACGATTATAATAAAAAAAAAGAATTACCGTTATTTATTTCTAAACTTTACAATACACCCTTTAATAATAACCACTGCACCCACCACGATTAAAACAACCCCTATTAATCCAATTATCAGTATAGGTGATGTCAGTAGAAGGGCGATACCAACGATGAGTAAAATAATGCCCTCGATAATCGTTACGATTTCTATCATAATACTCCGGTTTCAGTTATTACCCATTCCCGAACCATGCAAATCAAACCGTCAACCCGGTATCATACCATAATGATGGTTTCTTCTTCTGCAGGTTCTGGACAAACCTGATAGCACAATGGGTCAGCATGCAAATCTTAGACCTGCAAATTATATTCTTATTCCTGTTTTCATAGTGACATTTAGAACTCATTCTTATATTTCACCTGCTGTTGTTCTCTTCCCTGATTCCTACTTTAAGATACCCGATCGTTCCAAAAGATAGTGTTCAAAATGGAAATAATAGTGAAAAGCATAAAAGGCGTTCAAGTACCGGTTTAACTGTCAATAATAAAAAAATGATTCAGAAGCGGCCAAATATGAAGGTACGACCGTGATTATAATGAAGATAATGACAAGGATCTTCGCAATTTCCATTGTCAACCCGGCGATCCCTCGTGCACCGATGATGTAGAATACCAGTGCGAAACCAGGAATACAACCCCGAGCCAGATTAAATCCATTTTCACTTCCAGATTAAATCTTCTTTATTTCTGCCCTGGCCTCGTGCACGGCTATTTTCGCATCGGAAGCTGCTTTGTAGATCCCGATTTTTGCATTATTTGATGCTTTCTGTATGTCCGTTTTCCCCGTGAGTGTGTTATGGGTAGCGACCGATGCATCATTATATACAACATGTGCGGCCAACGCGAGCGTCATCGACAACTTTACTGGCCGTTACTATAAAATCTTCAGTCATTGTATTTTCAACCCTACTTTGCCACTTGGATTTTTTTAGCCTGAAATTGGGTAAGAATTTGACACTTGTTGAGGCTCTGCAAGGGTACCAAAAATAAGACCTTATTTCGAATATTTTTTGAATTATTCATCTCTCTAATGAGATAGAGAGTTTTC
>CAIYOZ010000066.1 GCA_903927945.1 uncultured Bacteroidales bacterium
CTCATTGCGTTGAGGCAGGAGTCGATGTCCCTCAGGCTCTCTCTGTATGTCAATTGAGCAAACGCCATGCAATAATACTGGTTGAGACAACTGAAACTTCTTACACGTCCATCCCCATTGTATTTGTCGACGCATTTCTGAAATTGATACAGAGAAAGGAGTTCCATTATTTGAGCGAAAACTGTTTTGCCGTTGTTCATTAGCCGCACCTTTTTTGATTTTGTTGTCTGGTTGCGGCAATAGCATATAGGCTGATTTCAAATCGAAAAATGTATTTGTATAAGTTATGTATTTGTTTTTTAACATGTTACACATTATTTTATGAAGTTAAACCGGACAGTACTGATATTCAATGGATACCTGAAGTATACTATTCCAATGGAAAAATGGGATAGATAAAGATATGATAGAAAATGGGGAACGGGTATGGCATCGGGAGTTCTGGGACCGCTTTATTCGTGACAAAAAGCAATTTGAAGCCGCAATCAAGTATATAGAACAAAATCCTGTCAAGGCAGACGGCAATGAGCACGTTCTTGTCAATGCTGAATCAGGAATACTGAATCATATTTATTAGTAGCTTTTATTGTGATTGTATCAGGTAATACATCTGAGCAAATTCTCCGCCGATTTTAAATTTGATTTTCCCATTATCGGTCATGCTCTCAATCGTACCGGTAATACAGCCTTCATCATTAATTGAAATAACTCTTAAGTTCGATTTATCTGTACTAATTATTATTTCCGCTTCAATAACTTCAATGAGTACAGGTGGGTTACCGGTATCAACCACTCTTTTCGCACTGCGATTCACATCTACTGTCTGTTCAAGTTGCTCGAGAGCTTGTAAAACAGGACTGATTTTAATATTATCAATATCATCTATCGTTTCTTCACTATAGCCAGTGTTTTTTGAACGGCCAACTGATGTGACAAGCAAGTTCTCAGAGCATGAAATTGGATCTTCCGTTAAAGATGAAATAGCAATAGTCCCAAAATCAGTGTCTGATTTTATTGAAACACCCTTTAAATTGAATTCCTGCAAACCAATCCTGCCATAAACTGCTTTAGTAAATGGTGTATCAACATAACCAAAGCCTTTTTGGAGATTGCGATATAGTTCTCCAGTATCCGAGGTTATTTCCATCGTTTCTTCAGGAATTACACGCTTTTCTGCATCGATTATCTCATCCATATCATTTGTCATACCAGGTAAAAGCATTCTTGTTCCATATTTCTCTGGTAAAAGTTCCAAGGCAGCACACTCATCAGGGATAGTTGAAAGCAAATCAAGTTTTATACCCATTTTTTTATTTGAAGGACTTACATCTCCCCTTCTCATAATTAGCGCCGCATGATAAAACAATCCAAATTTTGCAGGGTCATTATATGTGTCAAAAATGCCTCGATAATGGGATCCTCCCAAAGCCAATTCTCGGCTTAGCTTATGAGTTACACACTCTTCTTCCCGGGTCCCGTATCGATAGGTATGTATGGTAAACCCGCCACAACCTTGCAGCCTTCCAAGTGCAGCCATGATAAGAGTAGCATCAGCTCTGTATTCATTAGGCCATGGTGAATCCCATTCAGAATTAAAGAATGGTTTCCCTGCAACCCTGCCAAAGGCAAGCAAAGGTGCCATTATATGTCGGGATTTCAACATTTCCTTTGAGAAAAATCTATGCCTGTCTCCTACTCCTGGCCACCAATAATTATGGACATCATAAAAATCGACACCCGTTTGTGCACAGTGCAAGGCAGTATTTTTTGCTCTTGGGTCTCCATTCACAGGAATTTTTACTCCAATAGAACGTAAATCAGCAATCATTTCATCATAATACTGTTTCATAATAACTGTCAGAAACTCCAGCAACATCTCATCCCTTAAGACCATACGTCCAAGATGATCAGTTGAATCACCATCAAATGATACGGAATCGGGTTTCACTGTAATTCCTTTTCCTTGAGCCCATTCAACATATCTATTCACAAGCATTGTACGGTAGGGCTCCACTGCTACACTATCGGTAAACAAGTCAGTCTCATTGTTAATTCCAGTCAAGACTATAACAGGATCATTTTTATATTGCAGTTGAGTATATGGGTTATAATGATTGAATAAATCATGGTTGTATTTTTTCTGAAGATTGATCATTGTTCTATCAAAAGTACTGTATGGTTTTGCAGAATCATTCAGCAAGTGTGCGTTTATAACGCCATCTGCGCTTTTAAAACGACGGTATGTTAATAAATCCAAATAAATATAAATCCCATTTTGCTTTAAGCAATATATGAGATAATCCAGCCTTTCCATACTTTTAGGGTGAAACTCCAGATTGCTTTTTTCATGTACCCCGCGTTCAAAAGTAAAAATATTCGGCAAAGCCCATTCACCATCCATCTGATGGAGGCGAACCATATTCACACCAAATTTAGCCAATCTGCGAGCGACCTTCTCGCTATGTTCATGTGTTGGAAAATTTGCATTACTGTTGAAATTGACCCCCCAGAAGTTTACTTCTGTACCATCATCAAAAAGAAATTTTTCTCCAGACGTTTTAAGGAATCCGTGACGTCCAGCAGGAATTTCATTGCTGAAAATGTTTGAAATATCAATGGGTGCATCATCCCAATGAAGAATATACGGAATATATTTAGACATTGTCTGTACCTCCTA
>CAIYOZ010000067.1 GCA_903927945.1 uncultured Bacteroidales bacterium
GGTTGATTAGGTTGATTAGGTTGATTAAGTTAATTGGTTATTAGGTTATTAGGCATATTCACTATAAACTACTTACTATGAACTAGTTACTACGAACTATAAACTATTTACTATGAACTAGTTACTACGAACTATAAACTATTTACTATGAACTATGAACTATAAACTATGAACTATGAACTATGAACTAATTCTTTATGGCTTTTGATATCACATGTGGCTTGTTCGTAATCGATCAATCCGGTAATGGTCGGGTGGTTTCCACATACGGGACAAGTTTCGTTTGGTTTCACGTTGATAGTCCTGAAATCCATGGTTTTTGCATTAAAGGTCAGCAACCTGTTGGTCAGCAAATCACCAACTCCGGTCAGGTATTTCAGCACTTCAGTTGCCTGAATGGTTCCCAGCATTCCGGCTATGGCACCCAGTACTCCGGCTTGTGAACACGTTGGAACTGCGTTTGCTGGTGGTGGAGAATGAAACAAGCAACGGTAACAGGCTGAACCTGGAACATAGGTCATCGTTTGACCTTCGAACCGTAATATACCTCCATGGGAAAAAGGTTTCCCTGCCATCACACAAGCATCGTTTATCAGAAACTTCACTGGAAAATTATCCGTACCGTCTACAATGAAATCATACTGACTTATAATATCCAGTGCATTTTCAGCGGTAAGCAATTCCTGATAGGTAATAACCTTCACATCAGGGTTCAACTGATTAATTTTGTCCTTGGCGGAAAGCACTTTTGGTTTATCAACATCAGCCGTAAAATGAATGATCTGCCGTTGCAGGTTACTCAAATCGACTACATCACCATCAATAATACCGATGGTTCCTACTCCCGCAGCTGCCAGGTAAAAAGCAACCGGGGCACCTAATCCACCGGCACCAATGATCAGTACCTTGCCATGAATAATTTTCTCCTGACCTTCCACTCCTACATCCTGCAAGAGTATGTGACGGCTATATCGTTGTATTTGTTCTTCTGTAAAATCCATCTTCTTATTTACTATTTGTTTATTTACTATTTACTATTTTCTCTACATCTCTATTTCTAATGGATTTATTATTAACGATCTAATTTACCGTCTACCACTCTTAAATAGTAAATCGTCAAATAGTAAATTAGCAGCCGCCCCCCATAAAATATAGAAAATCTACTTCATCACCTTCTTTCAGTCCGGTACTTTCATAGTTATCGCGAACCACAAAATTACCATTGAGCTGAATGGAGACCATTTCAGGTTGTGCTACCTTATTTATTTTGATGAGTTCCGAAATAGACAGTTCATTTAATAATTCCTGTTCTTTTCCATTCACTTTAATTTTGCTCATAATGTGTCAATTAAATTAGTGTTGGGTTCTTATAAATTAAGTACGTTGAATATGGTCACAAAGTAAGATGATTTTCGAAGTGTTTGCAATACCATTCATACGGCATTTTCATACCTTGTTTATGGTATTTAGTGGATATAAACAAATAAAAAGCAATCACATACCGATTCCAGTAACAGTTTTACCCTTCATACCCATTCAATGTCTATTGAAACATTAACAATTCCCGTGAAACATTTGTTTAAGTAGATTAAGTTATTTTTCAAAGGTACGCTATAACAGCGTCAGAATGCAATTAAAAGAAAAAGAGTATTAAATGGTGGAGATTACTTTTTTAAGGATAGACAATGTTTGTTCCAATTGTTGACCGGTATGCGCAGCGGAAATAAAACTGGTTTCATAAGCTGAAGGAGAGAAGTAGATGTTCTCATGGAGCAAAGCACGGAAGAATCGGGCGAAACGTTCGGTATCACTTCTTTTCACATCGGCGAAATTACGGATTTCGTGATCGGCGAAGAACAGGGTAAACATTGAACCCACATGATTCAGCACAATGGATTTTCCTTTGATGATATCCTTCAGTTCCGTAATAAACAGGTTGCTTTTTGATTCCAGGTTTTTATAGAAGTCAGGCTGTTGCAAGAGTTGAAGTGTCTGTATCCCCGCAGCCATGGCAATAGGGTTTCCTGACAATGTTCCGGCTTGATACACCGGTCCATCAGGAGCCAGCACAGCCATAACATCAGCTCTTCCTCCAAAAGCAGCTGCAGGGAAACCACCTCCGATAATCTTACCAAAAGTAGACAGGTCGGGAGTTATGCCAAAGCGTTCCTGTGCACCTCCCAGTGCCAGACGAAAACCGGTAATAACTTCATCGAAGATTAGCAATGCTCCGTATTTTTTAGTGATGGTTCGAAGATCCTTCAGGAAACCGGCCTGTAGTAGAATAACGCCCATATTGGCAGCTACCGGTTCAATGATCACAGCTGCAATATCGTCCCCATGTTCTTCAAAGACAGCTTTCACCAGTTCAATGTCGTTAAAAGGAAGGCTAAGGGTATATTTCGTAAAATCTTCAGGAATTCCACTCGATGAACTCGCATTTAACTGAGCAACTCCAGATCCAGCTGATACCAGCAGATGATCGGCATGACCGTGGTAACATCCATCGAACTTGACTATGATATTGCGTCGGGTAAAGCCACGGGCAACCCGGATGGCACTCATAACAGCTTCGGTGCCCGAACTGACAAAACGTACCTTTTCAAGGGAGGGAACCGACTCAACCAGCAACCGGGCCAATTGGGTCTCCTGCAATGTAGGAATGCCATAACTGGTGCCCAGGTCTATGGCATTCTTAACCGTTTCATTCACCAGCTTATGATTGTGTCCCAGTATGAATACGCCCCATGACAGGCAGAAATCAGTTAACTCGTTTCCATCTATATCAGTAAGAGTTACACCATTTGCCTTTGATATAAATAACGGTTCAGCTCCCACACTTCTGAGTGCACGTACCGGACTATTCACTCCTCCGGGTATATACTTCACAGCCTCTTTATAGGCCTTTTCTGACAAAATTCTTTGCATAATAGGTTTTGATATAGTTAGCTTTTGTAATTCATATTCAAATATTTCTCGTTCGGGTCCTGAACCTCATCTAAAGTGTATGTTTTCATTTTGTTTTATTTGAATTGCCCAAGATTTAACAACAAAGATATAGTATAAGTAAGTGGAAGTGAATAATGTCTATTTTAATTTGACAGGAGAAAATGTATTTATTTCAATTGCCGTCCCATTTATGGGACTGATAAAATGATACAAATCTAAATTACATTATATTGTTCACATTACTTACTTTTCTAAAACTTCGAAAAGAATTTCCTCCGGGAATATATTTTACACCTTTATAGCCCTTTTCTGACAAAATCCTTTGCATAGTAGGTTATGATATAGTTTGCTCCGGCACGTTTGATGGCCGTAAGTGATTCAAGAAATCCTAACTCTTCATTCAACAGTCCAGCTGCAGCTGCCGTTTTCAACATGGCAAATTCACCCGATACCTGATAGGCTGCCAGGGGAATTTCAGGGAATGCCACACTAGCCCGTTGGATAATATCCAAATAGGTTTGAGCTGGTTTTACCATTATCCAATCGGCTCCTTCTTCCACATCAGCACTGATTTCTTCGAGTCCCTGGTTCTTAGTGCGGTAGTCCATCTGATACGTCTTGCGATCGCCAAAGGAAGGTGCCGAACCGGCTGCATCTCTGAAAGGCCCATAGAAATTAGAAGAGTATTTGGCTGAATATGCCAGCACTTTGGCGGTCTGCCCTTTTTTATGCAATAAATCCTTTATGGCTTTCACCTGGCCGTCCATCATGGCAGAGGGAGCTACAAAGTCAGCACCCGCCTGCGCATGCACCAGAGCCATTTGCGCCAACAATGGAAGCGTGGTGTCATTATCTACCGTTTCACCGACCAACAGGCCGCAATGACCATGAGATGTGTACTCGCACAAACAAACATCCGTAAAAATGATTACCTTCGGATAATGCTGTTTGATCAATCGTATCGTTCTGCATACCAATGAATCTTTGTCATAACCTATTGTTCCGACTTCATCTTTCAGCTCCTGTTCAATGACTCCGAAAAGCAATATCTTGTCAATCCCCAGAGCAATGGTTTCCTCCAGATCCTTCACCAACTCATCGGGTGAGAATCGGGATATCCCTTTCAGGGAATGAATGGGTTGAATTTCATGTTCGCCATCCACAATGAAATAGGGATAGATAAAATCGTTGACCGATACCCGTACATCAGCATAAAAATCTCGGGTGGCAGCATCGAGTCTGTAAGGCCTGAAACGTTTCATAAATTTCTTTTTAGTAGTTATTATTTGTCAATACAACAATCAATATAATTCGCATAGTTCACATAGATACATAGTTCCACATAGTTTCAGAACGTGATCATGATTAATATTTCGAAGACATAGAGCCACATAGACTGGTATAATAGATATAATAAACTATGTTTTCTCTGTTTTTTATATTAACTATGTGTTGCTATGTGCTATGTGGTTCTATGCGTCGATAATTGTTTAAATCTTTTTTCAGTTTCATTCCCCCTGAAAACATATTGTTTACCCGGTGGAAATTGACCGTATAAATGTTTGAAATTCGTTACACATGAAGGCGAAGAAAAGACAATCATCTGCACGTTCTTCAAATCCAAAGGCTTGTGGTTCTCCGGAAGTGAATTCCGGTAAACCGGGATGGTTGTTACTTCCCAACCGAGTCTTTTCAATCCATCAGGAAGGACGGGCAAACCAATGTCCGATCGTGGAAACAGTACTTTGCCCGAAGTAAGTTCCAATCGTTCAAGATCATTCAATAAACCGACTGATGATTCCTCACTTGCCTGTAAGTCGGGAACAATTCCGACTTGCTTTAAAGCCTGTGTCGTCACATTCCCAACTGAAGCTATCTTGATTCCATTTAATGATCGGGCGTCCTTGCCTGATTTAGCTAACGCTTCAAAAAAGAAATTCACCGTATAGCGACTGGTAAAAAACAGCCAATGATATTGATAAAGCATTTCCAATTGATAGGCAAGCTCCGGGTTCGGATCAATCCCGGTTATCTGAATCAGGGGTTGATGAATAACTTTACCCACTTGTTCGTAATGTTCTTTTTGTGTTCCGGTGACCAGAATAAGCGGTTTTACAACCGATTGCTCCGAATTATTCCGCAAGGAGACAACATCTCCGATCACGATAATAACGGGAGTAGGATATTTAGTATCCCCTTCTGCCAGTTCTTCCAGCGTAGAGAAAAACTCCTGCTGGTCAGGCATAGAGACGTTATAAACTAGCATGACAGGGGTCTTTGGACTTCTACCCGTGGCTATGGCCTTTTGAGAAATCAACCGTATATTGGCTCCTGCCATATAGTAGACCAGGGTATCCGTATCGGGCAATTGAACGTCCTCAGAATGTCCTGATATGAAAGCCACCGAAGAAGCAATCCCCCGATGGGTCAGGGGTACTTTGGTGAATGCCGACACAGCAATGCCGGATGAAACACCCGGTATGACATTTACTTCTACAAAATTAGTTTGCAGAAATTCGATTTCTTCGCCACCATGGGCAAATACCATGGGGTCGCCACCTTTCAGGCGCACTACTGATTTTCCGGTTTTGGCTGCATCCAATAATAGTCGGTTGATATCCTTCTGTTCAAAACTGTGTTTATCCTTTCGTTTCCCTACATAGACTTTTTCAGCCGTATATTTATCGAGGAAATTTCGATCCAACAGGTCATCATGAAAAATAATATCTGCCTGTAAAAGAGCTTTGTCACCTCCGATAGTCAACAAGTCAGGATTTCCGGGGCCAAAACCAACCAGAGTGACCTTCCCAAAGGCAAGGCGTATATCTTTGCTTTTGAAGAGAGACTGTATTTTCGGATTATCTTTTCGGGCGACAACAGCCAGGTATCCTTGCAGGGGGTGAGTCTCAAAAGATAGTTCTTCCGATACCCGATGCTTCAATCCAAGACGTTGCAAGGCACAGGAAGCAACAATCAGGGCGTCAATTTCTTCGTTATCAACGAGGGATATTCTTTCTTCAATCGTTCCGCGGATACTTATTACCTCTACATCGGGACGTATGGATAATAATTCTTTTCGTCGGGTAGGTGAACTTGTGCCCACCTTTGCACCAACAGGCAAATTGTTCAACGTCATGTTGTCACGACTGACCAACGAATCAGTTTGATCAAAGGCATCCAGTAAAGCGATGACTTCGAGCCCTGCCGCAAGAGGATAAGGCAAATCTTTGGCAGAATGAATGGCCAGATCGGCTGATCCGACGAGAATGGCATTGTCGAGTTCGCGGGTAAACAAATCTACCGGTGGATTCTCCAGTAATGAAATTTCCTTATGTTTGTCTCCATACGATTCGAGTACCGATAACTCGTATTTGATATCGGGGAAAATGTCAAAAACCTCCTGTACCTGCAACAAGGCCAGCGGACTTTTCCGGCTAATGACTTTTAGTATTTCATTATTCATAATGCATAATTCTTAATTAACCAAGCGATTTAGGATTTCAAGTCCTTCATCCCAAATCCCATAACCCGACAGGTTATTTATATGTCCTGCCTCGCCAATGTTTATAAAATCACTTCCCCATTTTTCAGCATAAAACTGTGCCCGTTCAATAGTTGCCCAGGGATCGTTGGTGCTGGCTACCAGTGTGGTTGGAAATAAGATTTTATCCCTTGGTGATTCTTCAAAAAGCGTCTTCTCTACTTTTTGATGTAGTACTTCAGTATCGGGAGGTGCCACAAGTAATGCTGCTTTTATTTTCCTGTTGAAATGTCTTGCCCACTCAACAACTGTCAGGCAACCCAGGCTATGAGCTACCAACACCACTGAATCAGGGTCGTAGCCGGCAATTGCTTTATCTATATTTTCAGCCCATTCGGCAATATCCGGATTATTCCAGTCTTTCTGATCCACACGTTGAAAATTCTCTTGTGTTTCTTCAAAATAGGTTTGCCAGTGATCTGGTCCTGAACCTCCATAACCGGGAATTATAAAATACTGATTCATATGCTTTCAAAATTAGTGGAAATCCTTATAACAGAAAGTACAAAGTTCCGCAAATTATTGAATCACTACAATCGCACAATGATGGTAAATCTATACCTTAAAAGAGGTATGGGTATACTGAATTCTGTTTTGGATGATAGCACAGAACAATTCGACTTCTACGTCGATAATCCTTAGTGCTAACTTTATTTCTTTCTGTCTTGCCTCTTTATTCTGATTCACACGAAGCTTAATATCCTCGAGGTTGTAAAGAGTGATATTTGGCATTTCTGCTATCCGTTCATCCACGTCGCGGGGGAAAGCCAGGTCGAGAATCAGGATCTTCTGATTGGGTGAAATATGTTCAGGTTTTACAATCAGGTGTGGGGCTGAGGTAGCCGTAATCAGCACATCGGTGAAATCCAGGAAGGGTTGCATCTGATCCAGTTGAAAGGCCTTGCATTCATACTTTTCAGCCAACAACTGTGCTTTCTCAAAATATCGGTTCCCTAAAAAGATGGAGAAAGCACCCTTTGATTTCAGGAACTTTATGATATCTTCGTTCAGTTTATTCACTCCCAACAAGGTGATCAGGGCATTATTAAGCGGAACTTTCTCGTTGATCAGACATTCAATCACCGCCTGGCTGTGTGAAATGGCACCCTGTGAAATGGCAGATTCAGTCCGAACTCTTTTACCGATCCTCAATGCTGTTTGAAACAACAGATGAAGCGAAGAGGATAATTTAAACTTTTTAGCCGAATCCTCGTAACAATTTTTGACCTGTCCCTGAATAGCACATTCACCAATCAGCGAAGATTCCAAACCCGAAACAACGCTAAAAAGGTGATGTGCTATAGAGGCAGGTATTGTTCCTTCACCCCAGTATAATTCAACGCGGTCGCAAGTCTGCAACAACACATGAGGTGTATTTTGAGGTAAATGAAGTTCTTTGAAAAACTGTTCACGCTCTGCCAAAGAGCTTGTATTCTGACTACTGGATATGAATTTGACCATTTTCAATTAATTCTTTAATCTGATTCCGTATATCGACCGATTGATATACATTTTGTGCGTTTGACCCTACTGCAATGGTGATATTCCCTTCTTTGTGAACTGCCGGAGAAACAAAATCACACAGAAAAGGAGCATCACACACACTGGTTAAAATGCCCAATGCTTCTGAGTCTTCCTTTATCTGATGGTTGAGTTCTTGGTTTCCCGTACAGACATACACCAGAAAGAATCCTTCGAGATCTCTCTTTTCGTATTCTTTCTCGATAAAAGTGAAAGGCAACTGCTTGATTTCTTCCGTGAATTCAGGAGCTATGACCGTCACCTGATTCACAAAGCGGGCCATGATAGTCCCCTTATGGGTTGCCACTTTTCCGCCACCAATAAGTAGTATTTTCTTATTGGTTACATTGATAGATATTGGCAGAAACTGAAGATCCTCTCTGTTCATTGGGTTATTGAGTTGATTAAGTTGATTAAGTTATTGAGTTGATTGAGTTGTTATTAGGTTATTAGGTTATCAGGTTATCAGGTTATTGGGTGAATTGGGTTATTAGGTGAATGGGTGAATGGGTGAAAGTTGATTGGCTAATTGAAATGAATAGATTATTGATATACTTTTTACATATTTCCCTAATTAAGTAATTAAAAATCAACTTAATCAACTCATTTACTTAATTAACTTAATCAACTTATTTACTTAATTAACTTAATCAACTTATTTACTTAATTAACTTAATCAACTCAATCAACTTATTTACTTAATCAACTCAATCAACTTATTTTCTTAATCAACTCAATCAACTTATTTACTTAATCAACTCAATCAACTTATTTACTTAATCAACTCAATTAACTAAGAATGGAAATTCAAACCTGCCGTAGTCGCTTTCACGTAGTCTTTACGAATGACAAAGTCCCCGAAATGTTCCTCCTCCTGTTTGTGTTGAGCAAAATCAACCAAAACAGGCGTCAGTGCCGAAAGAATATCTTGCTCCGAGAGCATTTCCTTGTAGAGTTTGTTCAACCTGTCACCGGTGAAACTGGCCCCCAAATACAAATTATATTTCCCGGGTGCTTTTCCGACCAATCCTATTTCGGATAGAAAAGGTCTTCCGCAACCATTCGGACAACCGGTCATGCGGATGCTGATAGGAGTCTTTGACAAACCGTTTGCTTCAAGTATGTTGTCTATTTTATCAATCAATGAGGGCAGGTATCGTTCGGCTTCGGCAAATGCTAGTCCACAAAGGGGCAGGGCGGCACAGGCAATTGAATTCTGTCGGAGTGAAGAAAGAGTATCTGCATCAATTAATTTGTATTTTTTCAACAAGGCTTCGACCAGTGGTTTTTGTTTTTCCGCAACCTGCGCGATAATCACATTTTGATTTCCGGTAAGGATAAAGGTTCCCTGATGGATATGAGCTATCTCTCGCAATGCGGTTTTAGCCAGGTATCCATTGCGATCAGCCAGTTTACCGCCTTCCACAAATACGCCGTAATGGTAGAATCCATCCTCTCCCTGGGACCAACCGTACTTATCACCCAATGTTTCAAATTTATAACTTTTGATAGGTTGTAATTTGAATCCACTCAACCGCTCTATTTCACTTCTGAAAAAGTCCAGTCCTAACCGGTCGATGGTGTATTTCAACCGGGCATTTTTACGTTCGAAGCGGTTGCCGTTATCCCGCTGAAAAATGAGGACAGCTTCTGCCACTTCCACTATTTTTTCCTTCGGTAAATATCCTACAACATCCGCTACCCTGGGATAGGTCGCATTGTTCCCGAAGGTAAAAGCCATTCCCCCTCCTACCGAGAGGTTGTAACCTGTCAATTTCTCATTATCCACAATGGCAATAAAACCCAGGTCATTGGATAACACATCGGTATCATTCCGGGGTGGTATAGCAATTGCGATCTTAAACTTACGGGGAAGATAATGTTTACCGTACAATGGTTCTTCGTCCTTTTCACCTCCTTCTATCAATTTGCCGTCTAGCCAGATTTCGTGGTAGGCATTGGTTTGTGGGGTCAGATGAGCTGATATTCGTTTGGCATCTTCAGCCACTTCTGCGTGAACCAACGATTCAAACGGATTAGCCGAACACATTACATTCCGGTTTACATCGCCGCAGGCTGCAATGGTATCGAGCAATGATTTATTTATCCCCTTCATGGTTGTTTTCAAATGGCGTTTCAATACACCATGAAACTGAAAAGCCTGCCGTGTAGTCAGTTTGAGAGTATGATCGGCATATTTCTCTGATAAACCATCCAGTGCAAGCCATTGCTGAGGTGTTGCTACTCCCCCCGGTACACGGACACGGATCAGGAAACTGTACAACGGTTCAAGTTTCTGATGCCTTCGTTCATCATCTACATCACGGTCCTGTTGTTGATAGGTTCCATGAAATTTAATGAGCAACTGGTCATCGGCCCTGATAGCACCGGTCAAGGGATCTTTCAGGCTTTCTTCAATGGTCCCCCGTAAATAATTGCTATTCTCCTTGACAACTTCAAATGAAGAGGGTTTCGGAGTGTTTATATTTTTGTCCATTGCGTTTTTTAAATCGTAATTAGTAAATGAATAAATAGTAAATTTTTAGTACACATCCATTTGCAGTTTATTTTCCGTCTGTAACCGACCCACATATTCCTGTGCATTTTCCTTGCTCAAACCACCCTGGCTTTCAACAATGCTGACCAATGTATCTTGTACTTGTCGTGCCATGCTTTTCATATCCCCACAAATGTAGAAATGGGCACCATCCTCAAGCCACTGAAACACCTCCGATGCCTTCTCCAACAGTCGGTCCTGAACATATATTTTCTTCTCTCCATCACGTGAAAAGGCCACATCCATATTGGTCAATGCCCCGGTTTTCAGGAAATCATGCCATTCGGTCTGGTATAGAAATTCTGTTTCAAAATTACGGTTACCAAAGAATAGCCAGCTTTTCCCCGGATTCTCACCTTGTTCCCTATGCTGTACAAAAGCACGGTAAGGGGCAATGCCCGTTCCGGCACCCACCATGATAATGGGTGTTTGTTCGTTTTCAGGTAACCTGAAGCCGGGATTGCTTTCAATGAATAATTTGACATTCCCATTCTCCATATCGATTTCTGACAGGTATGTGGAACAAGTCCCTCTTTTATGACGTCCGTTATCCTCGAATTCAACCAACCCTACGGTCAGGTGTAACTCTCCGGGATATGCTTTCGGGCTTGAAGAGATTGAATAAAACCTCGCCTGAAGTGGGCGGAGAAGTTGTATAAGGTCCTGAGCTGTTAATTTTGAAGGATAATCCTGAAACAAATCCACGATATCACCACTTTTGAGATATTCTTTAAACGCATCGGTATTATCCACCAACTGTTGCAGTTGCTCATTTGGAGAAAAAACCAGGTAACGACCCACTACATCGACAGTAATCTTGGAAAGTTCGAAGTCACTATGAAGCACCTCGAAGAGTGTACTTTTAATTTCTTTTATCTCAATAACATCATCACCTGATAAACCTGTGACTCTTAGTACTTCATTTACCAATTCGACAGAATTTAGAGGTATAATGCCGGCAGCATCTCCGGGTTCGTAGGTCAGTTCTTTTGCATCTTCTGTACTTAGTTCCAGATGCAACGTTTGTCTGGTCGATCCCTTTCCATGCAACGATACTTTCTCCAGCACGGACGCCATGAATGGGTTTTTCTTTGAATAGGGAATTACATTTTCCTTTTTTTCTCCTTGCTTAGGCAGATCCATCCGAAACTGACGGGTTGCTTTGGTTGAGGATACCACATTCTCTGAAGCAAAAGTTTGTATCGTATCATTCAACCATTGTTCTGCCTGATCTTCAAAATCAATGTCACAGGCTATGAAAGGCACTTGCCTGGTGGCACCCAGTTGTTCGAGCTGTTCATTAAAATCTTTTCCGGTTTTGCAAAACTGGAAGTAAGTAGAGTCACCCAATCCCAACACAGCGTATTTGACACCCTCAAGCTTTGTGGCACGTTTCCCAAAAATATATTCATGCAATGCTTTTGCCTGAAAAGGTGGTTCACCCTCACCATGAGTTGAAACGATGACAATCAGGTTTTTCTCAGTAAGCAACTCCTTTGTCTTATAGCCATTCATGCTTTTTAAAGTTACCTTAAACCCCTGTGAGGTTCCAATCTCTTGTGCCTTCTTTGCCAGTGCCTCGCCATTACCGGTACGTGATCCATAAAGGATAGTCAGCCCAGGTTGTGCATCAACGGCAGGAACTAATTCTTCAATTTCAGGTACCGGCTGATTGGTCTGTTGACCCAGCAATCCAGCCAGATAGCCGGATGCCCATAGAAGTTGATCCCGATTAAGGGATTCTGTGAATTTTGAAAAGCTTTCAGTCTGTTCTGGTGATAAAATACCAGATATGGATATACTCATTGAGTTTGGTTATTTGGTTGATTGGTTGATTGATTTATTAGTTAATTACTTAAAGCTGAATATATGCTGCGCACTTCCGACCAACAGGTATTTGATAATACAAAATTAGATTAAACACCCAATACCTACCATACCTTTATAGAGGTAAATCCATACCCTATACATGGTACACAAAACATTATATTATTGAATATCTTTTAGTTATATATCACAGCAATGTTTCCTTTTTTGTAATAATTACAACATATTGTGTTAATACATGAAAAAAGAGGCATTCTTTTACGAAACATCCTCTTTTACTGTCTGATATAAAGCCCAAATTAATGTTTTCGAATCAATACTTTCCAATAATCCTGCTCTTGTAAGGTAGATATAACTTCATGCCCTTCGTTTCGTACCGATCCGGGTACATTTTGTATAGGCTGACCATCATCCAACCAGACTTCCAGCAAGTCCCCTGACTTCAATGAGGAAAGTTCAATTTTCGTTTTTACAAAATTCATTGGACATGCTACTCCACGGAAATCTTTAATCCGGGTATCCAATGATGGTTTAATTTCAACTTTTACTTCCTCAATTTGCTTTATTTTAGACGTTTCTGCCGTTTTAAATTGCAGGGAATCATCCATGCCCTCATATAATTGAATGACGGTATTCGCCAGGTTGACAACCTCTGCCTTTCGGGAAGTAAAATCAGTATCCGGCAATGATCCTGCTGTTTTCACCAGGTCTGTAAATGAATCACTCACTAATCCTTCGTTGATGAATTTTTCTATAAACAGTTCGAAGGATTCGGCAGTTGTTTTTGGTTCGGCACCTTTGGTTACCAAAAGCATGCGCGATGATGAGAAAATAAGCTCATACAAAATCAGTTTTATTTTCAGGGCTTCTGTCTCTGTTTCCAGTTCTTTGAGTCCCTGACGGATAAAGTTTAAATCCACATCAATCATATCGAACAACCCGGCAGAACATTCAGCAGGACCTTTGTTGGCAACCGAGAATAGTTCTTCACTTCCCCAATCGAAATAATAATTTTTATCATCCTCAAAGTCAGGCACATCTTTGTATTTTTCAACCAACGCTTTGACAGCAGAAACTCCACCAGCTTCCAGATAACTTTTGAATGTTGAAAATTTACTTTTTTCTATTAGGTATCCGGCAAGGATATCTTCCGTGAATTTAGGCAAATCTTTGGCGCTTATAGTTCCCACCACTTCACCTAATTGAGCATTTTCTCCTTTCGAAGCACCTACATACACGTTATAGGCTGCATACATCCGAACGTTTCTTCCGACTCTTCCGGAAAATCCAATATCCGACCAGATTTGCTGGGCACAGGAATTTGGACAACCCGAGATATTGATTTGCAGATCGCTTATCTGATCCAATGGAAGATTGCTTTTACTTAATTTCTTTCGCAAAGCCAACGATGCACCTTTTGAATAACATATCCCCAACCGGCAGGTATCTGCCCCGGTACACGAAACCACATTGTTTATGATAAAAGGAAGCTGAACAGGTACATTCAAATCTTGAAGCAAGAGATATAGATTCCCCAGATATTTCTCTGGAATATTACGTAACTGTAATTGCTGACGGGCAGTGAACCGGAATATGTCATTTCCAAAAGCTTCACCAAATTCGGCAATTCTCAAGAGTGTTTCGCTATCTGTATTCCCATTCACAAAAGGAACAATCGTTGAAAAAAGACCGGCTTGCTTTTGACCTGAGACATTCCGTTGTTTCCAGGTTTCAAAATCAGTTGAACCTAATTTCACAGCCTCAAACGACGGCGTATTAGTTTCGAAATGAAGCCTTCCGGGTTTATAAACAACATTCTCGTTTGCCTTTATTTCATTGTAATAATTAAAAAATAATTCTTTTGTTTTTTCGGCTCCTTCTTTATAGAAGATATAACGGATACGCGCTTTGTGCTTGTTTTTCCGGTTCCCGTGATTATTGAAGAAACGTTTGGCTGCAATGGCTATATTCACGAGTTCCTCTTCAGGTATAAAGTCGAATAATTCCCAACCAAGTGTAGGGTTGGAAGCCACAGAACCTCCCAAATACACTTTGAACCCTCTTTTGCCTTCTTTGATTTTTGCAATAAAACCAAGATCGTTTATCAAGGCAAAATCAGCAGTTTCCTCATTAGTCGAAAAAGCTATTTTCAGTTTCCTTGGTAAGGTAAATGAATCGGGCTCCGCAATCAACCAGGTGGTTAAATCCACAGCATAGGGAAGAACATCAAAGATTTCATTTTCACTTATTCCACTGTGAATATCCACCAAAAAATTACGGACTGTATTTCCGCCACCACCTTTTGATGATAATTCTACGTGTTGCAGTTCAGGCAGGATTGTTTTTACCTGATCAATGCTAATGTTGTGAATCTGGATTTCCTGACGGGTTGTGATGTGCAACAAACTTGAATGATGGCCCTGAGCCGTCAAAGCCACTTGTTTTAACTGCAACGGGCTTATATAACCTCCCGTACAACGTACCCTCACCATATAAGTTCCATCTTTACGTTGTTCGTAAATCCCCATGGGGACACGTGTCCCTTTGAATTTTACAGGTTCTATCTTTCCTTGATGAAAATCATCAATCAACGTTCCAAAATAAGCTATGTCAGCAGTGAGTGTATCGGGTAGTTTGTACATATAAAAAATAAAATGATCGACCCCAAACCCCTAAAGGGGCTTAAAGACGTAGTTCGCAAAAAATATATTGTATCTTTTCCTATTCCCTTTTAGGGCCTAGGGGTTCTTTCTTTTCTTACCCCCCTTAGGGGTGGGGGGTTCTATGCAACCCGCATTCCTTCTGGTCCGGGTTTTCCCACCACCAACGGCCGGCACGGATATCTTCTCCCGGTTTAATGGCACGGGTGCACGGTTGGCAACCTATGCTTGGAAATCCTTGATCGTGAAGCTTGTTGTAGGGCACCTGGTTCTTTTTGATATATTTCCAAACATCATCCTCTGAGAACTGAATAAGCGGATTGAGTTTAATGAGTTGATTTCCTTCGTCCCATTCCACCAATTGCACTCCCTGCCTGGTTACAGACTGGTCTTTCCTGAGTCCGCAAATCCAGACATCGAGTCCTACAAAAGCACGTTTCAAAGGCTCAAGTTTACGAACCCCACAACAGGTTTTTCGTTGCTCAATGCCATTATAAAAGAGGTTGACACCTTCTGTTTTGACCATTTTTTCCACCTCCTGGTAATCCGGGAACATCACTTCCAGTTTAATATCATACCGGATATTTGTCTTATCGATCAGGCTGTAGGTCTCCGGGAAAAGACGACCGGTATCGAGTGTAAATATGCGGGTTGACTTGTCAATCTTTACAATCATATCAGTCAATACCTGATCCTCGAGTCCCAGACTGGAGGACAGGGCTATCTTTCCTTTATATTCAGCTAAAAAGTACCGAAGCACTTCCTCCGGAGACTTCCCTTCAAATTGCTGGTTGAGTTGTTCTATATTTTCTTTCATGATAGTCTTAATGCTGAGTCTTAACATCCCCTTCAGGGGCTTGGGGTTCTTTTATTATTAGGAGAACAAGTCTTAACACCCCTTCAGGGGCTTGGGGTTCTCTTTTATATCGTATACGTCTCGTCCTCCAGATTATGAACAATCATTCCTGCCCCGACTGTTTCGAACGTATTTTCGTCAATCAGCACCAGGCTGCCGGTAATCCTGTTTTCTCCGTACGAATCGTATTTTAGGGGTTTTAAAGTCTTAATGGAAATATGGGCAATATCATTCATCTTGACGGTCTTATCATCCAGTATGTTTTCAAGCGTATTGATATTCACCTTGAAATGGACATCCTTGATGATGGCACGGGTTTCTTCCGTGGCATGACGGATAATATACTTTCCACCTTCATTCAATGGACGGTGATTCAGCCAGCAAACCAACAACGACACATTGGCACTGACAGTTGGCCTTGTTTCCGATTTCCTGACGATGATATCACCCCGGCTGATATCCACATTATCTGCCAGGCGAATAGTCACAGATTGTGGTGTAAAAGCTTCATCCAAGGATTTGTTACCCTCGTCAATAGCTGTAATCTTCGATTCAGTTTTGGAAGGCAAGATAACGACTTCATCCCCAACCTTGAAACTCCCACCTGAAATACGACCTGCATAGCCCCTGTAATCATGGAATTCGTCACTATGCGGACGTATGATATATTGTACCGGGAAGCGTGAAGGAAGTTTGGTTTCGTCCTTTCGCACCGGCAAAGTTTCCAGCAAATGCAACAAAGTCTCACCCTGATACCAGGGAGTTTTCTTCGAAGCGTCTACTACATTATCACCATCACGGGCTGAAATGGGAATAAAGATTACATTCTTAAGCTTTAATACAGCTGCAATTTCTTCGTATTCCTTTTTTATATCGTTGTATACAGTTTCTGAGAAATCCACCAGGTCCATTTTATTCACTGCCACAATCACATTCGGTATCTGAAGCAATGAAGCAATATAAGAGTGCCTTTTACTTTGTTCGATGATACCATTTCGGGCATCAATCAGGATAATGGCCACATCGGCGGTAGAAGCACCGGTTACCATGTTACGGGTATATTCAATATGCCCCGGGGTATCAGCAATGATAAATTTTCTTTTAGGGGTAGCAAAATAGCGGTATGCCACGTCTATGGTAATCCCTTGTTCGCGTTCGGCTCTTAGTCCGTCGGTCAGCAAAGCCAGGTTGACTTCCTCTCCTCCTCCCAGACGTTTGCTGGCTTCTTTTACCGCCTGCAGCTGGTCTTCGAATATGGATTTACTATCATACAGCAATCGCCCAATGAGGGTGCTCTTGCCGTCATCCACACTTCCTGCGGTGCTGAAGCGTAATAGCTCCATATCTAAATATCCGGTTGTATCTTTCATGTTTGTTGTTGATTGGTTAATTGGTTAATTAAGTTGAATAAGTTAATTGAGTTGACTTAAGTGGTTAGTTGGATATTGGATAATTGGCTAGTGTAATAGTTAGTTATTTGTTTCTTTAAATGTTTATTGGGTGAACGGTTACAAAAAGTTTGAACAATTTTTTATTTTATTTCATTTATAAGCTTCAACTTTTCACCTCAATCAACCAATTAACCAATCAACCAATTAACATAATCACCCAATTAGAAATATCCCGCTTTCTTCCTATCCTCCATGGCTGCCTCCGAGCGTTTATCATCCGATCTTCCGCCTCTTTCAGTCACCCGGGAGCTGGCAATCTCGCCGATAATATCCTCGAGTGAGTCGGCTGATGAAAGGGTTAAACCTGTACAGGTAATATCACCAATAGTCCGGCATCTTACCCGTTTCACTTCTACTTTTTCTGATTCGCGACGGGGAATAGCATCCAGTGCCGCGTATATGATTCCATCCCGTTCAAACACTTCCCGTTCATGCGTATAATAAAGGGATGGCAACGGTATGTTTTCTTGCAGGATATATTGCCAGATATCCATTTCTGTCCAGTTGCTGATCGGGAATACCCTGAAATGTTCGCCCAACTGTTTCTTTCCATTGAATATATTCCAAAGTTCCGGACGTTGGTTCTTAGGATCCCATTGTCCAAATTCATCCCGGTGAGAGAAGAACCGTTCCTTGGCACGTGCCTTTTCTTCATCCCGACGGGCTCCGCCAAGAGCTGCATCAAACTTATATTTTTCGAGTGTATCAAGCAATGTCACTGTTTGGAGTTTATTGCGGCTAGCCGAGAATCCTTTCTCTTCCACCGCACGACCTGTCTCAATCGATTCTTCCACCGAGCCTACAATCAATTCTGCCCCGAGCAGTTTTACCAGTTCATCACGGTAGGTAATGGTTTCCTCAAAATTATGCCCCGTATCAATATGTACAAAAGGAAAAGGTATTGCGGCCGGATAAAAAGCCTTATAAGCCAGATAGGCCATGACGATAGAATCTTTCCCTCCTGAAAACAGCAATGCCGGCTTTTCAAACTGTGCCGCCACTTCCCGCATGATAAAAATGGATTCAGACTCTAATTCTTTGAGATGGGTAAGTTTATAGTTGCTCATGTGTGGAGTAGTTGAATGGTTGATTGGTTATTGAGTTATTGAGTTATTGGGTTATTGAGTTGCAGTACTAAGTACATTGCAAAAGTAGGTGTTGTTAGCTTGTCACAAAATACCGTTGACAGGGCATATTTTATACCGTTATTATGGTATGCGATAATATTAAAATGCGTGTAATATACTGCATGCCAGACACTAAACACAACCTACTATAAACTATAAACTGCCTACTATAAACTACTTACTAACTAAATGCTCCTTCCAGATACTTCTTGGTCAAATCATGTTTCGGATTATTAAAAACTACATCGGCGGCTCCTGATTCGATAACTTCACCCAGGTACATAAAAATAACATGATCGGCAATTCGCAATGCTTGCCTTAATGTATGAGTTACTAATATGATGGCATAATCGTTTTTCAATTCTACGAAAAGCTCTTCAATATGCTTACTCGATATGGGGTCGAGTGCAGAAGTTGCCTCATCGGCTAAAATAAATTCAGGCTCTACTGCCAGTCCTCGGGCCAGACACAGCCGTTGTTGCTGACCGATGGAAAGTTTCGATGCCGGTGCTTTGAGCCGATCTTTCACTTCCCCCCAAAGTCCGACAGCTTTCAATTGTTCTTCTACAATTTGATTCAATTTTTTGCGGTTGTGCTCTCCGTGCATTTTGCAACCAAATGCTATATTGTCGTATATCGACATTGGAAGTGGACAAGGACGTTGCGACAACAATCCCATTTTTTTACGAATCTCAGTAATCTCAGTCTTCGGATCAAAAATATTCAGTCCATCCACCCAAATACTTCCATCATATTTTATGCCTTCCGTATCATCAATCAAGCGATTAAATGTTTTGAGCAAGGTTGATTTTCCGCAACCTGAAGGTCCGATAATACAGGTTATTTTTTTATCGGGAATTTCCAAATTCACATTTTTGAGAATATGGGTCTTGTTAATATATAAATTTAAATCACTAACTTTTAAATATGATTTTTTAAGTGCGAGGCCTTCTCTATTTTCTATGTCATTATTCAAAAAAGAATAATCTTCAGCCCAACTGGCTCGCGTAGAATTTTGATAAATCAATTGTGCCATTATATTTTATTTTTTGAAAATTGATTGGTAATGAATCGTCCCACGAGACTTATTATAAGCACAATAAAGATCAGGATCAAAGCTGCCGAGTAAGCCCTGTCCTGCACATCTGCATTCGGGCTGCTCAATTGGAAAAATACCGATAGTGGCAATGTAGCTGCCGGCTGGCTGAGCGACGTAGGAATACTATCCGTAAAACCGGCTGTAAACATAACCCCGGCAGCATCACCGATAGCACGTCCGACAGACAATAATGTGGCTGTTGCGATTCCGGGGGCTATTTGCCGGAGTACCACTTTTATTGTCTCCAGTTTTGTGGCACCCAACGCATACGTCGCGTCTAGCAAGTCTTTTGGCAATTGCATGGCAACCTCATCCATCGAGCGTATAAAAATAGGAATGATCAGTAAGGTGATCACCAGAATCCCACCTCCCAATGAAGTGTGCATACCCAGTAAGATCATGATGGTAAAAGCAAAAGCACCATACACAATGGATGGGATTCCAAATAATACATCAAATGCCAAGCGGGCAATGTACGCCAGTTTCGAATTCTTTTTGAGATAGACATTCAGATAAAATACCACCGGAATGCTTACGAGTAACCCTAAAATTGTTGATCCAAGTACTATATACAACGACCCGACAATAGCATTCAGGATTCCGCCTCCTCCGCCGTTGTAGTATCCACCGGCCGGAATCTTGCTGATCATATCCCAGTTCAATGCCGGTATTCCCCGTCGGAAAATGGTATAAATGATATTGATCACAAAAGCGATAACCACGATAGAAGAACCTATCATTAACCCTTTTGCAATCTTTTCTTCTATAAACTTGAATTTCATATTCTTTATTGGTGTTATTTTTCACCTACTAATAAAACCGTCCCAAGCCACTAAAAGAGACTTTGTAAAATGACATTTGTCGATTTTATTACTTACAAATTGATAGTTACTCTTCTTTAATAAAGTAATAAGGTTGGGTTTGTGGTTCATTTGTTTTCTACTGAGGTTTAATAATTTTAAAATAAGGTTTTTGAAAAATAAACCTCATTTATGTTTGTCAACCTCAGTAGAAAAAGAAGCAAAAGTGTCTTAACCTTATTACCTTATTTTCAATCATTTTAATATGAAAGTATAATCATTTTCAATCTATAAATCTATAAATCTCAAAATTCCACTCTTCACATCCCCTTTAGGGGCTTGGGGTTCCTACCTGAACCTCTTCTCTATCCGATAAATCACCGCCCGTGATGAAGCATTGAAAATGAACACCACGATAAAAAGCAAAAAGGCAGCCAGCATCAAGGCTGATTCGTACAACGGCACCGAAAGCATTTCACCATAATTATTGGCAATCAGAGCCGGCAAGGGATAACAGGCATCAAACAATGAATGGGGTAACAGCGGCAGGTTCCCGCAGACCATTAAAACAGCAATGGTCTCGCCAAATGCCCTCGAAACAGCCAATATAAGAGCAGCCAAAATACCCGGGAATGTTTTACGTAGAATGACATACTTGGAGGTTTGCCATTTTGTAGCCCCCAATGCCAGCGACGCATCCCTGTATTCACGGGGCACTGCCGAAAAAATCTCTACAAACAGACTGATCATCAAGGGCAATATCATGACCCCTAAGACAATCCCTCCTGCCAGCACCGTATAGCCTGTCGAATACTCCACAAAGTGTGGAGCAAGCTTTTCAGAAATCCAGGGTACAACAAATAAAATGCCCCATACCCCATATACTACGGAAGGTATTCCTGCTAATATATCCAGGGCTGTAAAAACCCATTTCTTCACATACGATTTTGAATATTCAGTTAAGAATAACGCCGTCAACAATGCAATTGGAAGAGCCAGAACGACAGCAATAAACGTAATCCAAAGGGTACCGGCTATAAATGGCAAAAATCCAAACTTTCCACTTCCTGGTTTCCATTCGGTGGAAGAAATCAGATGCCAGAAGCTATAGTGCTGAAAAATCGGTACCGACTTCAGGTACAGTCCCAATCCAATTAAAATTACCAACAGGATAGATGCCACCGTCATGGTGAACATGATCCCTCCGGCAATTTTATTTTTAATAATTCTATTTCCCATAACAACCCCCAACCCCTGAAGGGGCATTAAGACACAGTTTCTAAACTTGTCTTTTGTTTAAATTTATTTCTAAAGTCACTTGAAATTTATCGAAATGACTCTAACATTCGCAAATACCTCTTAAAGCCCCTTCAGGGGTTTGGGGTCTATTTTATTTTTGCAATTCCTTTATTCAGCTTGTCTTTCGGCAAACTGATATACCCGTTTGGCACATTATATTTTTGTCCTTCTGTCAGGATAAATTTCAAGAAGGCTATTACTACAGGATTTGTAGGCTTACCATTCGAAACTAAATATAAATCACGTGCCGGGGGTGAGGGATATTTACCCAATGCAATAGCTTGAATCAACTGGGTTGAGGTAGCATAAAAGTTTTCATTGGCATCTATTTTCCCATTATTGTTCACATCAATGGGCAACACCAGAATCCCCGGATTCGGTCTCTTTGTTTTCAGGTCGTAGGCATATGCAATGTTGTTGTAGCCCAATCCCAACGGATCTTTCTGAATAGCAGAAGCTACTCCGGGATCTCCAAATACGGCTGTTCCCAGCAGATCTTCCTGTTTCTTATTTCCCAGGTATTTTGCCCATGTTTCACCGGCTCCACAAGCATCAGAGCGATTATACACATGAATCGGGAGCGTAGATGCATTACCAAGCACATTCCCCCATGATTTAAACTCTCCGCTTACAAAAACCTTAGTGGCAGCTGACTGTGTAATCCCTTTCGCCAACAGTTCTTTAATCTTGGGGTTCTTAGCATTAATGGTCGGAACAACCGCATCTTTAGCAACGGCTACAAACCAGGCTCCTTTAGCTACTTCCTCAGGCTTTACCTCCCTGGACACCATCCCCAGATCAACTACTTTTGCCAACGCATCAGTAATCCCCTTTCCGGCTCCACCACCAGAGACATCAATCTTGACATTCGGATGAAGTTTCTTAAATTCCTCAGCCCATTTCACTGCCAACGGATAGAGTGCAAAAGCCCCCGATAGCGAAATTTGTCCCTTAAGTTCTTTGGTCGCAGCTTGAGTCTGATTCGACAGCCCAATTATAAATGCAAGTATGAGTGTTAATGTTATAATTTTTTTCATATCATTTTTATTTTTTTATGAGCGATCAGAAATTTATGCCTAAGTTCAAATTAATGGTAGTTGTAGCTTTGGCACCGGTTGCAGAAAGATCGGAATAACGAATGTTGGGTGAAATCTGAATTCCTTTTACCGGTACAAATTCAACACCAGCAATGTAAACCTGGCCATCTGTTGTTGTATTCCAACCTTGCGTGGCAATGCCGATTTTTTTTGACATTAAATCATCAAAACGGGCAAAAACGGAAAGCTTTTCAAGAACAGGCAATGTACCATAGATGGAGATACCTGACCAATCATTGTATTTCTTAGATGCGTGTCCACTTTGACGGTTATATTCAGCACCAAGAGATCCTTTTTCACTCTTATATCCGACAAACGCATTGAACGAAGTTTGGGCTGCAATGGCACTGGAAGCTGGTATTTTTGTATAATTCAAATAGTCAACATAAACCCTTGCAAAAAGATTCTTTACAGGTTGAACAGTTAAACCAACTGCCAATTGCACGGTACTGTCTGCCTGAACTTTTTTAAAACCTTCTCCATTATATACGGCTAAGTCCAAAGCAACTTCCGGTATAAACTGAAGTTTAACCTTAGCTCCCAGGTCAGTGGTGTTTCCAAATGAGTAAAAATCCTGAAATGATTTATACAAATAACGTTTCCCCCAAACTGATTCCTGCAGATCAAACATGCTTTCACCGATCATACCGACATCAGCTTTTAAAATCCCATGATTATACTCAGCGTATGCATTTTTCAGGTAGACTGTAAAGGCTGAAACACCGGGACTGGTAGTGCCAGCAACTCCAAGGTTCGCAACATCAAATATTATTTTCCCCGAAAAATCGCTATTAAAATTATACCCATAACCAAAATAAGCACGGGTAACTTCAAATGCATTATTACTCCTGCCGTTGTAATTTACATTAGTGAAATCACTGAAAATCGTTACAATAGGTTTACCATTCGGTTTAAATGTTTCTCTCTGGATTGTTTGAATTTTGGATTGAATGCTATCTTGTGCAGCAATGATTTGAGAAAAACTAAGGATGAAAAATGAAATTAAGATTGTATTTTTTGAAATCATGATGGAATTGTTTTAATGAATTTAAATTGAATGTTTTATGTGAGAGTTTATTGAAAAAGATTGTATTCAACAACATCGACACATTCGATCAAATTGACTTAAACTCATTAAAACTGTTTCTTTCGACATTACGAAAGAAAATCTCCGGTGGGACGGTTTCTGATCATCATTACTTTTATTCATATACTTTTTTTTCTTTAAACGGTATAAACCAATTGACTTAATTCAGCCAGTTGTTTCTGTTATATTGATTTATTTCGCTTAAAATTTGATATTGCAAAGTTCCCCCAATTCACCTAACCCTGCAATCCCATTCAGAAGGTATTTATATACCGCGTTTAGGGTAGAGAATTTAAAGATATTTTAAGATTAACAGAACTTATTGTTATTCTTTAGGTTGATTAGTGTATGTTTATTCATTTCCGATGATAAATTAAGGGATTATCCAAAAAAGTTAGCTCTCTTATTTTACAAATCACATGAAACAATAATAATTGGTTATACCATTCATTTACAGGTTTGTTTTATACTTTCAATTTCTCCTTCTCCGATTTTGCAACATATACGGCTGCACAGGTATTACCATAAACATTCGTGGCAGTGCGGAACATATCCAGAATTCGATCAACCACCAACAAGAGACCCAGCCCTTCTTTGGGAATTCCGGCAGAATCGAGGATAACACTCATCATCACAAAGGCAGCCATAGGGATGCCGGCAGCACCAACCGATGCAACCAATGTAGTGATTACCAACAAGAACTGTTGGGTTACAGATAATTCAATACCATAGCTTTGAGCGACAAAAATAGCCGCCCCACATTCGAACAGGGCAGTGCCATTTCGATTCACAGCAGTACCCAGGGGAATCACAAAACTGGTCACCCGATTGCTTACCCCACTCTTTTCTTCTACTTCACGAAGCGTCAGCGGTAAGGTTGCACTCGACGAAGAGGAAGAGAATGACATCAATAGCGGTGATATCATATTCACAATATGTTTGAACGGATTGACCCTGATAAAGAAGAAAAGTATCAGTGAAAGTGTAACAAAGTTATGGAATAACAATGCTCCGATGATTGTGAGTAAATAAGATCCCAGACTGCCGATCACATTCGCCAGTTGTTGAGGATTGCCCGTGTAATGCGAAAACTGAACTGCAATAAGCGCAAATACCCCGAACGGACTGAATCTGATAACCAATCCGGTAATTTTCATTACAATCTGAAAAATCGATTCAAAAAGATTCACCAGATGATCCCGGTATCGGGCTTCTTGTTTCGACAAGAAAATAGCAAAGAGTATAGTAAAAAAGATGATGCCGAGTAAACGGTCACTGCCGGCTGCCAAATCGGAAAAAATATTCGATGGAACAATATTGACCAACATATCAACAAACGAACTTTTAGGTGTAACGACAGCGTCGGCAACAATTGTTTTGACAAGATTCACATGGTTTCCAGGCCTGAATATATTGACAAATAAGAGTCCGGTAACGATAGCCACCAATGTCGTGGAAAGAAAGAACAGGATGGATTTCAGGCCCAGCCTGCTCAGGTTGGAGCCTGCCCCCACGCTTACGATACCTACCACGATAGAACTTATGACGATAGGAATGACCACCATATTAAGTCCGCGTAGAAATAGATCACCAATCCATTTTACCAACCCTACCTGATCAGGTAAGAATATGCCAAATGCACCACCTGCAAGGAGTGCGATAAGAATCTGCCAGTGTAATTTCATTCTGTTTTAAATTTTGTATTTTTCTAAATATTTATAACTGTCACCAGTATTCCTCAATGATCCTGTTTCTGCATTACTGAGCTACCCATTTTTAAATAAACACTGATAAGCATGAGTGAAAAGCCTGTTTCTTCGTACCAACAGCTAATAAGTCAAACCATTTTGCCTGTTTTCGAATAGTGTATCTCCTTCCTACCTTATGTAATGGGCATGGAAAAGGCATGGAAAGGGTATTAGGTATAACTTAGTTCACTCTTAGTTCACTTATAGATATAACTTAGATGTCTTATATCATTATAAGGTTATTATATGTATATAATATCTATATAAAAACTAAAAGTAGACTATTTTACAATACATGCCCTTTCCAGACCCTTTCCATATCGTATCCATATCGAACCCATATCGAACCCATAACCTTTGTGGTTTTCTTGATTTTAATCGTTAATATAAAACCTTTGTGGTTATTAATTCTTGTTCAACAAAACCAGAGTTAATCCGCATTCAACACATACCGACTGTGAAAACAAACTGCGTATTTAGCGGACCTTATAAGTTAAATTGCTGATTAAAAAACAGAACCAACTATACCCTGATATTCAGAGTTACAATGAATATACTCAATGAAGAGTTTTTCATTCTATATGAATATCAGGGCAGCATGTTGATTGAATATCAGGTGTAATGCTCATCAACATTCCGTGGAATAGTTTTATCCCTGAATGGTTGTTGGTAAAAGTACCTGAAGTTTTATGACTTCACTATCATTTACGGTAATTTCACTTGAGTGGCTCCTGCATTGTAAACACCATTGAACAGAAATTTGAAAGAACCATGCGACTGACCACGGAATGTAATATCAGGACCGAATAGATAAACTTTTCCTTTACCCAACGATGCTTCAACTATTGCATCAGCACCATTGAGGTAATTCTGACCTAGAGCCCATCCACTACGCAGAGGTTCAGAACTGGAGAACCAAGCTACCGGATTAACTCCTTTTTGTTTCGCATCAGGTAACAACCGGAATACTGGATCGCTCTGATAGAGTACATCGATATCCTCTGAAACACCATAAGCAATCGGAAGGGTATTATCCACTTTCACTCGAAGAAGTGAACCGGGTACGTAGAACTTATCCGAAGATAGTTTCTTTTCGGAACCGTCTGCTTTAGTTTCAACAAGTGCATCAGTGAATGGTAAACCCAGATACTTTCCAAATTCAGTAGATTTTCCAACTGTCAGCACAACACCACCTTCTTCGACAAACTGACGCAACAGTGGTGCCGTTTTATCAAGCGTTATGTTACCCAGCCGGCTTTTGAACTCGGCAGGGATATTCTCTGATCGGGAACCCCGTTCACTTTCGCCACCTTCGGATAGTGAACCACGTCCTCCGGCATTGCTTTGTGGAAATGCTCCATCAGGCAGAATCAGTACATCGTATTTATCATGCAGCTTTCCGGAGTCCAGAGCGGATGCATAAATCACTTCGAACGGGAATGGAAATTGTTGTTCGAACAGCCAACGAATCCAGCCGGAATCCATCGAGCCACCGAATTTGTCCCACAATGCCACTTTAACAGGACGAATTTTCAATGCTTCACCGTGTGGTTTAGACGAAATAGCGTCGAAGTTAAGTCCAATCTCACTTGCTAACTGTTTTAAAACTGCTCCGGTTGTTGTTTTGGCAGGAATATAGATGGTTCCAACAGGGTATTTTTTACCTTTCACTGTCAGTGGTGAAGTAAGCCAATAAACATCTTGTCCGGAGGCAAGTAACCGGGTAGTTCCTGTAAAGGCATCGTTCACCTGATGAGAGAGCAGATACCCTTTTGGTTTCGATGCGCCCATGATTTTACCGGTTTGAGTTTTAATTAAGCCTTTTATTTTTTCAAAGGGTCCGTCAAAACCGTCCAATATGCGGTCGAACTTTACATCCATTTGGAACGCCAGGGTATAACCCGTGAGATCATATGGTCGTTTTGGAGGTCCTCCGGGATATTCTAAATCGGTTGGATGATCCTGCGGTTCAAACATATCCCGTAAATGCGGACGGAATGCCTGAGCAGCTTTGACTACATACGAACCTGCAGGATAGATTTTCCCTGCTACCTGAAATTCTTTTTTGGCTTGATGTACATCAACCCCGGCTTTCAGAAGTGCATTGACAAATTTAGTGGCCGTCAGGAAATCAGCCTGATCAGAAGGTATAATATAGCCTCTTGGATCGCGGGTATCCGCTACGTGCAGCTTATCCCAAAATTCAATCGGAATAACCTGACCTCTTCGACCACGGTTTTCTCCTGAGGATTGATTATTGGGATTCTTCTTCTTTTGTTCATCCTGATACTTTGTATTGTCTGCTTCCAGGGCAGTTATATTTTTGGGTGTTAACGTCCAATAATCCTTGCTTCCCCGATCGATGGAATTCTTACCCATGACATAGATACGGTATAAGAAATCTTCCCGGAACTTTGCTGCGATATCCAGGATGGCACGGTCGGCAGAATTAACATAATCAATACTCTGACGTTGATGCCATACCTTTTGTGGTCCGATCGGCAAAGGCTGTTCACCGTTAGGAAGCAGCTTGGAAATCACCAACGGAATGCTCATTGGTGTTGGGTTTCCAATGATTTCGGACATTACTCCGATTTGGTTATGGAATCCCACTGTTGTACGGTCACCTCCGTTAAACCAAGTGGAATAAGGAGCTGCGTCACGGGTAACTGCACCACCCTTACCTTCTGTTAAAAACCTGTTTTGCACGGCAGAGGAAACAAGGTCAATGCCTATTGGCACCAATGGATCCTGATTGTAGTTAAACGGATCACGGAAAGGGGGAAAAAACAAGACTGATCCTGCGGGACCACTCTGATGTTGATTATACATGATCTGCGGAATCCATTCTACATACATCTGACGATTGATGTTTTCTGTTTCTACTTGATTCGCAATGTATGAATCGCGGTTATTATCGTGTCCTACATATTTCTGATAAAGCCGTGGAATAGCCATGTTACGTTTTTTGGGATCACTCTCTTTCATGTACCAGTTTGAAACAAGGTCCATACCGTCAGGATTTGCCGGAACCAACAGCAGAATGACATTGTCGAGAATACGCAGGGTTTCCTCATCATTTTTGCTAAGCAGGTCGTAGGCTGTAATGAACAGTGCTTGAGCATTTATACATTCTGTAGCATGTAATCCACCGTCAATCCATACCAC
>CAIYOZ010000068.1 GCA_903927945.1 uncultured Bacteroidales bacterium
AAAGCCTATTGCATATTAAGCGTAGATAGTGTTGGTAGTCCATGCGGCCTTGACGATATTACCATTAATGGCATCAGCTTATTCAATGGTACCGGTATAGGTGATGATCTTGACAGAATAGAGATCGTTGGAATAGGTCGCGAAAACCCAATTGTATCGGAAATGGCGGCACGAATTTCTGACATTATCAATGATAATAGTGATAAAAGTGGGTATTCAGCATTTAGTTGTAGCTCGTTTGTTTGTATTGTTTGTAATGCTGTCGGTGACGGAAATAATGGATTGACTATAAATTTCGTTAATGCAGTAAATGTCGGCATTTCTGTTTATGCTCCATTGCAGGGAGGTAGTGGCGTTAACACTGAAATAATGGAGTGTATCTATGACATTGCGGGTTTGCCTAAATCAGGTGTGGGATTTTTAAGTGAAATCTACGATTGTAAAAGAAATGTCAGGGTTAAAGTTGATGAACCGACGTGCGATGATCTGGGACGAAATCCTATACTTGAATTTGATTTCATGAATGATTCAATCACAAACAGCAGATTCAAAAACTGCTATAATGATGATGAAACAACACAAATGATTCTTTATAAAAGTACAATTGATAAAGCGGTGTTTGACGGTGTCAATTATGAATATCTGTTGTTTGATTCATTCGTAATTTCAAACACCAAAGTCAACAATATATCGTGGTCTAATTGTTTATTATCACAAGGTTCTCTTGATCAATCATACATTGATATTGACTTAGAACAGGTTGATTTCATCGGTTTGAATTTTTCTATGGATACGCGTTTATTAACGGGAAGTGTATACTGTAAGTCAAAGATACTTTCCGGTAGCGATGGTTTGATTGTGGGATTTATACCGGCTGATTGTTTTGTTTATGAAGCCGTGATTTCTTTTGGAGATCTCGACGACGACGTTGTTATAGACCTCGGAACAGATGATACGCCTGATGGTGTTTTGACAGGTAATAGTACCGGTATAAAAAACACAAAACTATTAAAACAACTTTCGGACATGTCGCTATCAATGATCGATGATGTCGAGCCAATTTATTTATCATTAGACACCCCGGCAAGTAAGGATGTTCCCTGTAGTTTTTTGTTTAAATTTTCAAAATAATGGCCAGAACATTAGAAGAAGTGCGTGCTGCATATTATGCGGCTAAAAATGCAAATTCCGATCTTGATATTTTGGAGTCGACTCCGGATGGAACCGCTACATGGGAGATATGGTCGGAAGTCGTTATTTTCTGTCATTGGTTTATGGAGCAGGTTTTTGATACGCATAAGTCTGACGTAGAAAATTATATTGCGAATTCGTTTCCGAATACCGTTCCGTGGATACATGACCAGTGTATGGCTTTTCAATATGGCGATGAACTCGTTTATATCAATAAACGGTTTCAATATGAAATTTTAGATGATACAAAAAAAGTAGTTAAAAGGTGCGCTGTTAATGAATATGGCAATTTTGTTTTTGTAAAAATAGCTACTGAGGATAGTGGTTTGCCGGTTCCTTTAAGCGCTGCTCAATTAAATGCCTTTTCTGCTTATGTTACCAAAATAAAAGCACCAGGACAAAAGATAGTGATCTATAATTATAGTGCTGATGAGATTATTATTATTGCCGATGTATATTATGATCCAATGGTTCTGCTGGCCGACGGCACATTAATATCAGACGGCATTACAAAACCTGTCGAAGCATCCATAAACTCATATATCGCAGGTATTGTCTTTGGAGGCGAGTTAAATATCAATAATGTTCTTGACAGCATAACGTCCGCTCAAGGTATTACTGACGCTGTTATTAATACACTTCAGGCTAAAGCATCTTCGGCACCGGCATTTAGCGATGTGTCGCATTTATATACGGCTATCAGTGGATATTATACTATCAATGCATTAAACGTTAACTATATTCCAAATGTATCAATTTAGCTTCTTTACGATAGTTTTAAGCTATTTACTGCCTGCAGTACGAAATGCGTTTCACAATGCATGGCTGCAGGCAGTAATTACGCCTTTAGAAGAGCTAAAAAACGTGTTTTTATCCTGGAAAGAAGATGTAGATGTTCGCGCCAATACAACTTTTCAGGTTATCAGTATTGAAAAAATATTGAACGACAGATTCAATACGACGAATCCGGTTCAAATGATCTTCATTAAGGATGTGGGTGATATTATACAACCTACGTTCTTATTTTTTGATGCTGAGGCTCAGGACAAAGTTTATCTTTATTTTGATTCTGAAAACCAACCAAAAACATACCTTTTTTTTAATTCTGAATTTACGTCTCAACCTGATTTTATAGTTTATGTGCCGGATCCGATCTATACTGACATGGTTGCTGATGGTTCTATTAACTTAATGAAAAAACTGATCAATACGTATAAAATGGCCGGTAAATCATACCAAATAAACCCCTACTCAATATGAACAAATTATTATGTTTCAATAATGGACAGTTTGTCGTACTCGATGATATCGTATTTGTCGATAACGCTTACAGAGAAGCTTTAAAAGGATTATTGTCGGGTTTGGGCATAACGCCACCAACATCATTTAAACTCTCCGGATGCGACGTAATTAAAGCTGGAAATACATATACTTGTAGTGAAGGATATATTGCCCTCGCAGGTGAAATTTATCATGTGCCGGCACATACGATGACGATATCAGATCCATTACACACGGCAGCCGCTTTTCAAGTTTCAATTAGTTATGATCCGTCTCCTGCCGGGAATAAAATGTTTTATTTAGATTCAATAGTCAGGCAGTGTTATCAGATAAGAGAAGCAAAACTGTTAGCTGCTCCATTGCTTGTTATGCTCGGAACACCCTGGAATTATATGCCATACAATGCTCCGAATTTCATGACTGTAATACTTAATAAAATCAATAGTATGGGAACTGGATGGCTTGCTTTGGGTGATCCGGGAAATGCGCAATTCAAAACAGGTTGGATAAATGCCGGAACTCCTTATGCGCCGGTTGCATATTCAATAGATGCCTTTGGTGTTGTACGATTAAAAGGTGTTGCAACTCAAACCGATTCGTTTCCGGTAATATTTACATTACCTATAGGGTTTAGACCAAATAATGATATTTCTTTTAATTGCGCATTTGGACAAGATTCATCTATTATTTGTGTTTATGCCGATGGCAGGGTATACATCACATCTTTGGCAGAACAACAAACCAACGTCGATCTATCGACCATAACTTTTAAAATTTAACTATGAAAACTCCTATTACTTACTACGGCGGAAAACAGGGAATGCTGAACAATATTTTACCAAAAATTCCGGATCACAAATTATACACTGAACCATTTATTGGCGGTGGCGCTGTTTTTTTTGCCAAAGACAAAAGCGCGATCGAAGTGATCAACGATACTAACAAGGAAGTGATCAATTTTTATAAAGTTGTACAAAACGATTTTGTAAGTTTAGAAAAGGAAATCAATATAACGCTCCATTCACGAGATCTACACCGTAAAGCATCAGTGATATATAATAACCCGGACATGTTTTCCGAAATAAAACGCGCCTGGGCATTTTGGACCTTGGCCACACAAAGTTTTGCATCGATAATTGATGGATCCTGGGGATATGACATATCAAAAAATACAACAAGTAAAAAGATAAAAAACAAACGTGAATCGTTTACTGAAGATATCGCAATTCGCCTTCAGGATGTACAGGTAGAATGTACCGACGCGCTTCGGATCATAAACAGCCGGGACACAAATACAACGTTTCATTATTGTGATCCTCCATACTTCAATAGTGATTGTGGCCATTATGATGGCTATTCGATTGATGACTTTGAAGCTTTATTAAAAACGTTGTCGAAAATAGAAGGTAAATTTTTACTAAGCAGTTATCCTTCTGATATTTTGGCAAAATATGTAAAAGACAACAAGTGGCATTCGGACTCTTACTCAGGAACCGTATCTGTGTCACATTCCCGCAAGTCGACTCCTGGAAAGAAAAAGATTGAAGTTTTGACGTATAATTATAAAATAACGGTCTGAAATTATAATAGGTATAAATTATACCACCTTTATTGTTTTATTTTAACATCTGGTTTTAAAATAATAGTAGTAATTTTAATAACTGGTTTTAAAACATTTTAACAACTGGTTTTGGCAATTATACAAGCTAAGCCTGAAAAAAGAAATAAATAGACTTGAACCGTAACTATAACTTTAGGCACCTGCCTGAAGCCGTTCAGGC
>CAIYOZ010000069.1 GCA_903927945.1 uncultured Bacteroidales bacterium
ATTTTATCATTAACAATTTACAAAATAAATCTTAGGATCTGGAAATACTCTTTACCCCTTTTACGATCCTTATCTTTTTAATTATAGCATCCAATTCTTTAGTATCACCTACCATAATAGTCAGGTTACCGGTAAATAGCCCGGCATTCGAATCAATGGAAATAGAGCGCAAAGATATATTTTTCTCTTTGGATATCAACGAAGTGATATTTGTGACAATACCAATGTCGTCGTGACCCACTATGCGTAAGGTGATTGGATATTGTGAACCAACAGATTTTCCCGACCAGCGGGCCTTCACAATGCGGTAACCGAAACGGGCAATCATCTGAGGTGCATTGGGACAATCGGACTTATGTATTTTAATACCCCCGATGACCGATACAAAGCCAAAAACATCATCTCCAAAAATAGGATTACAGCATTTGGCCAGCCTGAAATCAACTCCCTTCAGGTCTTCACCTATTACCAGCACATCCTCTTTTCCGGTGGTGTCGATGGGAGTCATATCTTTAGAAAAAGATTCAGCTTTCCTTAACTCAGAGGATTCAACGAGGGTAGGTTTATCCAGGTCTAAATAGGAATCCCTTACCACGTGCATATCCAGCTTCTCGTGTGCGATCTCCTGATAAAAGTCACTTACGGTGGTATAGCCCTTTTTCTTCGCAAGGCGGGATATTTTCCCGTCATCCAGTTCTATCTTCCAATTCTTAAAACGACGGATTAAGGTTTCACGTCCTATTTCAGCATCCTTAAACTCTACTTCCTTTAATGCCTGACGGATTTTAGTCTTAGCCCTCGAAGTAGTCACAATATGCAACCAGGCAGGACTTGGCTTTTGGGTGGGAGAAGTCAACACTTCCACCTGATCTCCGTTATTCAGCACATACTTCAAGGTCATATTCTTACCATTCACCTTAGCTCCTACACACTTACATCCCAGAGCAGAGTGAATGGAAAAGGCAAAATCAAGGGCAGTTGCTCCTTTAGGCAATTTATGAAGATCACCGTTTGGCGTGAACACAAACACTTCTTTATCGTATAAATTCAACTTGAATTCATCCATAAAGTCAACAGCATTCAATTCAGGGTTTTCCAGTATTTCACGAATGCTTTTCAACCATTCATCCATTCCCGATTCACTCTTGATTCCCTTATATTTCCAGTGGGCAGCCAATCCTTTTTCAGCCACTTCATCCATACGAACGGTACGGATCTGCACCTCCACCCAACGTCCTTCAGGTCCCAACACTGTTGTATGCAGACTTTCGTAACCATTGGTCTTAGGAATGGACAGCCAGTCACGAAGCCGTTTTGGATTAGGCTGGTACATATCCGCCACAATGGAATAAGCCTGCCAGCAGGCTGCCTTTTCCCTATCGAGCGGTACGTCAAAAATAATACGGATGGCAAACAAGTCATAGATATTCTCGAATGACAAATTTTGTTTTTTTATTTTGGTATAGATAGAATGTATGGACTTGGTTCGCCCTTTTATTTCGAAATCGAATCCAAGTTCACTGAGCTTTTCCTTTAATGGATTGATGAATTCAGAAATAAACTGATCGCGTGAACGTTTAGTTTCATTTAATTTAAGTGCAATCTCTTTGTAGATATCCCGGTTGGTGTGTTTCAGGGATAGATCTTCCAGTTCAGTTTTCACAGCATACAATCCCATACGATGGGCCAGGGGGGCATACAGGAAAGAGGTTTCACGGGCTATATTCTGACGGCTCTCTTCGGGAAACAAGTCCAGGGTACGCATGATCTGCAGGTGTTCGGCAATAATGATCAAAATAACGCGGACATCCTCAGCAAAGGTCAGGAACAACTTTCTGAAATTCTCGGTTTCGAGGGATGCATTTCGTTCATAGAGTTCTTCCACCCGTATCATTCCCAAGATAATGGATGAAACCTGGGTATTGAACTTAGATTCTATCTCGGAAATACTGAGTTGTTTATTTTTAACCAGTTCGTGAAAAAGGACACTTAACACTGCTGACTTACCGAGTCCTATTTCTTCCAGAATGATTTGAACAATTTGCATTTTATCGGAGATAGACCTACCCGGAGCTTCTCCTTCAGGGGGATAAAGTGCATAATAACGTTTGATAATTGATCTTAGTTCTTTCCTCTCTTCGTAGGTGAACAAAGCCGGATACAAATGCAACAGGTTATTATATTGTATTCGAAACGATAATTTAGTAGTCGGGCTCATAATGTAGTTAACAATGAAACTGTAAACAGTGTTTAGGGAATCACAGACAAAGCAAAAAAAAGCAAGTGTTTAAATTGACCAAAACTATCGATTATCAATTTCCTGTGTTTGTGATGCAAAGATACGACACAAAATCCAATAGTTATAAATCCTTATTTAAAAAAAAGAACTAAGAGCCTTCTGATCTAAAAGAAATTCAATATAAATGAACTCTGATATGTAAGTATTGAATTTTCTTTTCTAAATTTGCAAAATTGTAATTAAAACGAGTAGGTGTCATCTTTTTCTATCCTAAACTTTTCATGGAAAAACTCAACGAGGAGCAACCCGGTGAATTAAACAAAACAAATCAATATCATTTATCCATTCGTTTCAGTTCGGATGGATTTGATTTATTGGTACTTAATGAATTTAAGACAGTCCTTTCATCAAAAAAGGTTTCTGTTTCTTTATATTCTTTATCTTCCAGTGATATTGTGAAATTGTTAACCCAGGAGTTACTCCTTAATTATCAGAGCGTTCAATTGATTTGCGAGTCCGATCAGTATACATTTATTCCTGCAAGCCTTTTCAAGGAAGAGGCAGCGGCAGACTTCCTGAATGTGCAATTCAAACCGGCAAAAAGCGATCTGATCGTTATCAACCACATTCCAAAATGGGATACGGTGAATGTATTTTCGATACCCAAAACATTATATGAGGCTTTGAATCAGTTTTTTCCGAATGTGGAACCCGAACATCATTTGAGTGTTTTTTTAAAAGAGAAAATAAAACTTCAAAACGGGAACAGTGTTTATATTTCAGTTAGGACCGCGATCATGGACGTAGTAGTCATAAAAGAGGGAGGCCTTCAGTTAATAAATAGTTATACTTTCAATTCACCTGAAGATTTCACCTATTACACGCTTAATCTTTTTGACAAATTACCGCTCGATACCGAGAACTGCAATGTCATATTGTTCAACGGTTCCAAAAAGCCTGAACTTCAAAAAACCCTGGAACTTTACCTGGAAGTGAAAAACGGGATTAACGATTAATGATAAGTGATAAACGATTAACGATAAATGATTACCAGCGAGTAATACTGACTACCGACTATAAACTATTAACTACCGACCATAAACTATTAACTCTAAACTAAAGACATGCGAATAATTAGCGGACAATTCAAGGGACGACGAATACAGGTCCCCACCAATATAACAGCCAGGCCTACAACTGATTTTGCGAAAGAGGGATTATTTAACCTGTTGAATAACCGGATTGATTTTGAAGGAATTGATGTACTCGATCTTTTTGCAGGGACCGGAAGTATCAGCATAGAATTTGTATCCCGTGATTGCAAGAGCGTCATAAGCATTGAGCAAAACGACCGGCATAGTACCTTTATCCGTAAAGTTTGTACCGATCTGAAAATAACCAATCTTTCCCTGATTAAAACCGATGTTTTCAAGTTCATTGCAAGCTGTCACACACAATTTGACATGATTTTTGCTGATCCACCCTATGAGTTGGAACAACTTGCCCAGATACCCGATCTTATATTCGAAAAGAAGCTCTTAAAAGAAGACGGCCTCTTCGTGCTGGAACATTCCTCCAAAAACAAGTTTGACCAACACCCACACTTTGTGGACCACCGTAATTACGGGAATGTGAATTTCAGCTTTTTCCAATAATAAATGGATCACTAAGAAGCAAGCATTTCACATTTCAATTCCATACGAATTCAACTCCATGACTTCCAATAAAAACATTTTAAGAGTAACCTATCCGATATTCCTGACCTTGCTGGCACAGAATATAATCAACGTCACCAATACTGCCTTTTTAGGACGTGTAGGTGAAGTTGAGCTGGGTGCTTCAGCCATTGGAGGAGTATTTTATTTTGCCATCTATATGATTGGTTTCGGGTTTAGTCAGGGAGCACAAATACTGATTGGCAGACGGAATGGAGAGCGGAAATACAAACTGATTGGACCGATATTCAATAACAGCCTTATCTTTAATTTTCTGATCAGTGCGGTCATTGTTGGATTGTGCATTAAAGGGGTGCCCCATATCATGAAACTTCTGGTTAGTTCTGAGCATGTCTATAAAGCATCAATCGATTACCTCGACTGGCGCATTTATGGATTCTTCTTCTCGTTTGTAAGTGTGATTTTCCGTGGTCTATATGTGGGTATTACCCAGACACGAATCCTCACCACTTCGGCTATATTAATGGCTATCACCAATATAATTTTCGATTACACCCTGATATTCGGTCATTTTGGATTTCCTGCCATGGGAATAACAGGTGCCGGTATTTCATCGGTCATTGCCGAAGCAGTAACTCTTTTATACCTGGTTTGGCATACGCTCTACCGGACCGATATGAAGAAATACGGACTCTTCGAGATCAAAAAGGTGGATATGAAAACCATCATGAATATCCTGAACTTGTCCATTTTTATCATGTTCCAGTATTTCATATCGATATCCACCTGGTTCATGTTTTTTATTTTTATCGAACGAATGGGTGAACTGCCCCTGGCAATAAGTAATATAGGGCGAAGCACCTATATTCTATTGATGATTCCCGGTTCGGCGCTATCCACCACAGTCAGTACATTGGTGAGTAACCTTATTGGTGCCGGGCGGAAAGAAGAAGTAATACCTTTCATAAAACGAATTATCGTCATCGCATTAGTCATAGTAGTACCCCTGATCTTATTGACATTGGCGTTGCCGCAGTTCATTGCACGGATCTATACCGACGATGCAGTCATGATTGCTGCTTCTATCCCTGTGTTACGGGTTATCTCGGTGGCTATTCTGTTTTGTGCCATAGGAAGCATTATTTTCAACGGAGTATCCGGAACAGGAAACACACGCACAGCCTTCTTTATTGAGTTTGTGACGTTATTTTTTTACCTGAGTTATGTTTATTATACCACCCAGATACATCCAAGTCATATTGCAGTAGTTTGGATGTCGGAATTCGTATACTGGTTATTAATCGGAGGCTTAGGGTATTTATACCTAATGAAAGGCAACTGGAGGAAGAGGGAAATTTGAGGTGGTGGTATGGTTGATTGGTTAATTAGTTAATTGGTTGATTGGTTGATTAAGTTGGAATGTACAGCATCACACTTTTATTTAATTTCGTCATATTTTGATGACTTCTTTGTAAGACCATAATACAGGTTGAAATCAAGAAACTTAAAAATTAATCAATTAAAATCCTTATTTTTGTAAATCCATTCCCAACCATTTACTCAATTAACCAATTAACTGAATCAACCAATCACCCAATTAACTAATTAACCAATAACCAATTAACCAATCATCAAACACCCATGGCCAAAACCAAATCAGTTTACATCTGTCAAAACTGCGGAGTCGATTCCCCCAAATGGATCGGTAAGTGCCCATCCTGTGGCGAATGGAACAGTTATGTGGAAGAAATCATCAGCAAGGATGTAACTCCACGGTTTCAGATGGCAGGGGTAGAACTTATCAAGCAAAAGCCTATTCTGATCACAGAAGTTGAAACAGACGAGGAAAGCCGTTTCGATACCAGTTGCAACGAACTGAACAGGGTGCTGGGCGGTGGATTGGTTCCGGGCTCTTTGGTGTTGATAGGTGGTGAACCGGGTATTGGAAAGTCAACCCTGGTGCTTCAGGTCGTGCTAAATCTCAAAGGAAAGCGCACACTCTATATTTCCGGAGAAGAAAGCGTAAAGCAACTCAAGCTTCGTGCAGAACGCCTGAAATTCGAGAATCCCGATTGCTACATTGTCAGCGAGACATCCCTGGAACAAATCTACGTACATATCCAAAATATACAACCCGACGTGGTGATTGTCGACTCCATACAGACGGTTTCCACCGAGCTGATTGAATCTTCTCCGGGAAGTGTTTCCCAGGTACGTGAATGTGCCGCCAGCCTGCTGAAGTTCTGCAAGACGACCTCGATACCTGTCCTGCTTATTGGTCATATCAACAAGGAAGGCAGCATTGCCGGACCTAAGGTGCTCGAACATATTGTAGATACCGTGTTACAATTTGAAGGCGACCAGAATTACATGTATCGTATCCTTCGGTCTATTAAGAACCGTTTCGGGAGCACTTCCGAACTGGGTATCTTCGAGATGCAGCAAAACGGACTCCGTGAGGTGAGTAATCCGTCGGAACTGTTGCTTTCACAAAACCATGAAGGCTTAAGTGGAGTAGCTATCGCTTCCGCTATTGAAGGGGTACGACCTTTCCTGATCGAAGTACAGGGTTTGGTAAGTTCGGCCGCTTATGGGACTCCTATGCGTTCCAGCACAGGCTTTGACCTGCGGAGGTTGAACATGTTGCTGGCAGTACTCGAAAAACGGGCGGGATTCAAGATTGCCCAGAAGGATGTGTTCCTGAACATAGCCGGTGGTATTAAGGTGAACGATCCGGCTATCGACCTGGCAGTGATCTCAGCTATCCTTTCCTCCAACGTCGATATTGCGATTGAGAAACATGTATGTGTAGCCGGCGAAGTGGGTCTTTCAGGTGAAATACGCCCTATTAACCGTATTGAACAACGGATACTGGAGGCAGAAAAACTTGGCTTCGAGAAAATGATTATCCCTGATTTCAATTTAAAAAGTCTGAATATCAGCAAGCTGAATATACAATTAATCCAGGTAAAGAAAGTGGAAGAGGCTTTTAGGGTATTATTTAAAAGGTAAATCCCTAAAATACACTTTCAAAGTAAAATAATATAAAGTAATAGATTCAATGGATTTACGCACTGTAAATGTCACCCGCTATATCACACCTCTGCGCGAGGGAGGCTCTCTGCCAGCATTGGCGGAAGCCGATGACGATTTCAACTATGTGGTCAAGTTCCGGGGTTCGGGTCACGGCACTAAAATGCTCATTGCCGAACTCATTGGCGGCGTAGTGGCAAAACTCCTGAAGCTACGGGTTCCCGAACTGGTATTTATCCAACTCGATGAAGCCTTCGGCCAGACAGAGGGCGATGAGGAAATACAGGATTTACTGCAGGGCAGCCGGGGATTGAATCTTGGCTTGCACTTCCTGTCCGGGGCATTGACTTTCGACCCTGTAACCACGAAAGTCGACGGTCACTTAGCCTCCATGATCGTGTGGATGGATGCCTTCCTGACCAACGTGGATAGAACCGTACGCAACACGAACATGCTCATGTGGCACAGAGAGCTCTGGTTGATCGATCACGGCGCTACCCTATACTTCCATCATTCCTGGACAAACTGGGAACAGCAAGCCTTAAATTCGTTCCCTTACATAAAAGAACATGTGTTACTTCCCTTTGCCGACAAACTGGAAGAAGTGGATATTGAATGTAAGCTTTTGCTGACAACAGATATCATCCGCGATATTGCCAACCTGATTCCTGACACCTGGGCGAATTGGAAAGAGAATGGTGAAACACCTGCTAAGATTAAAGATATCTACTTCCAATTCCTGAGTGAGAGACTAAAACATTCCGAAAACTTTTTAACTGAAGCCATCCATGCAAGGAAAGCACTTATTTGAATATGCCGTAATTCGTGTATTGCCAAAGGTGGAGCGCGAAGAATTTATCAACGTGGGCATCATTTTGTTCTCGAAAAGGGCAAAATATATTGGCATGAAATATAACCTGGATGCTGAAAGGTTAAAACTATTTTCTACTGAACTCGACATTGATTTACTGGATGAAACGCTTAAATCATTCGAGAAAATCTGCCTGGGTCACAAGGATGGCGGTATTATTGCAGAGATGGATGTGCCTGAACGCTTCAGGTGGCTCACTGCCGTACGTAGTTCCTGCATTCAGACATCCCGTCCGCACCCGGGATTTGCTGACAATCTGGAACAGGAAGTGGAGAGGCTGTACGAGGAATTATGTTGAGGAGCTTGAAAAGAGTTCTGTGTTCCGTGTTCCGTGTTCCGTGTTCTGTGTTCTGTGTTCTGTGTTCTGTGTTCTGAGTTGAAGAGTTTGAAAAGTTTGAGAAGTTTGAAAAGTTTGTATAGTTTGGAGTTTGGGTGTTCTACTTTTACGATCAATCAACCTAATTAAATAATTAACTAATTAACCATTCCACAGCCTGAATTAATTAAATTCAAATAAATATTGAAAATAAATAATTCTGTTTTTGAAGCACTTGCAGTCATTTTCACAATACAATTTACAAAAAACAGAATTTAAACTTTTGAGATATCAAAAAAGGATGTATCTTTGCAACGCTTTAGGAGAAAAGCAGTACAATCCGAATGCAAATTCGGGCGTTTAGCTCAGCTGGTTCAGAGCATCTGCCTTACAAGCAGAGGGTCGGGGGTTCGAATCCCTCAACGCCC
>CAIYOZ010000070.1 GCA_903927945.1 uncultured Bacteroidales bacterium
AGACATTTTTGTCCTTATTTCTACTGAGGTTGACAAACAAAAATAATGTTATTCAAAAACCGTATTTTAATCTTCTTCAAAAACCACAAAATCGTAATTCCAGGTGTATTCTTTTCCTTACCTCTTACCTCTTGCCTCTCGCTCCTCACTCCTAAATGGGGGATGTGTGATTACCACCGTCTCCTATATTTTCAACAATCAAAATCTGTAGAATCTCAACATAGCGCACTCTTTCCTTACCTCTTACCTCTTACCTCTCACCTCTTACCTCCATTCTTAACATCCCCTTTAGGGGCTTGGGGTTCTTCCTATCTCAGTTTCGCTCCCAGTTTCCCCTCATAGTTCGTCTGGAGTTTCTTCATGATACCCTCAATTTGATTGTCAGTCAGTGTTTTGGTGTCATCCTGCAACACAAAGCTCACGGCATACGATTTCTTCCCCGGTTCCAGGTTCTTGCCTTCGTATACGTCAAACAAGTTTACACGTTTCAGGAGTTTGTGCTCTGTTTCGAAGGCTATTTTTTCTATCTCTGAAAAGAGTATGTTTTTATCGATCAACAGGGCAAGGTCCCTCTTTACTTCCGGAAATTTCGAAATCTCCGCATATTGTACCTTGTGTTCGCCCAATTCTGCCAATAATGTATTCCAATTAATGTCGGCATAGTACACCTCGGCATCGATATCTTCCATTTTCCGGATAGCAGCCTGTACAATTCCGAATACCGCCAGCTTTTTACCCGACTGTGTGTAAATAGTCAATGCCTCGTTCAGCAGGTCATCCGAATAATCCCCTGTTACCAGCTTCCGGACATTAAATCCCAGCCTCTTGAAAATATTTTCGACATAAGCCTTCAATTCATAGATGCTTGTTTTCGCTTCAGCGGCTGTCCACGATGCCCCTTGTTTGTTTCCCGTCAGCCAAATTCCCAGGTGGAAATCCTCCGAATAGGCAGCCAGCGTTTCGCCCTCCTTTTTATTTTCGGCATGGTAGTAATAGCTATTCCCAAATTCATACAATTTCAGGTCAGCATTCCGCCGATTAATGTTATAGGCTATATTTTCCAGCCCGCCGAATAGCAAGGTCTGACGCATCACATTCAAATCAGAACTCAACGGATTGAGCATCTTCACGCAATTAATGGCAGGAAATGAAGTCAGATTCTGATAATAGCTTCCTTTTGTCAGCGAGTTATTCAGCACTTCGTTGAATCCTTGTGCCGTGAGCTGTTCGGATATCAGGTTCTGTAGTTTGTAGCTGTCGGGCTTTGACACGAAGCTCAGGTTTGATTTCAGCGAAAGTCCTGTCTCCACGTTGTTGTACCCGTAGATACGCAGAATGTCTTCGATGATGTCCACATCACGTTGCACATCCACCCGGTACACGGGGATCTCTACGGTCAGGCCCTCTTCACTCCGGCTCACGATGTTCATTTCAAGAGCCGTCAGGATTGTTTCGATATTCTCTTTCCCGATCTCTTTTCCAATCAGGGTATTGATTTTATGAAAAGTCACCGCTACTTCCAACGGTTTTACTTCAACAGGATAATTATCCGCAATCTCACTGGCTATCTCACCGCCTGCCACTTGCTGAATCAGCAGGGCACAACGTTTCAGCGAATAGATCGTATTGGTAGGATCACAGCCCCTCTCAAAACGAAAGGAAGCATCCGTGTTCAACCCATGGCGGCGTGCCGTCTTCCGAATGGTAATCGGATTGAAATACGCACTCTCCAGGAATATGTTCTGAGTCGACTCCGATACTCCTGAATCCAACCCGCCAAACACACCGCCGATACACATGGGCTTGTCGGCATTGCAGATCATCAGATCAGCCTCGTTTAATTTACGTTCCACCCCGTCCAATGTCGTAAAAGCAGTTCCCTCGGGTAAGTTCTTTACCAGAACCACTCCCCCGCTGATCTTATCAGCATCGAAAGCATGTAGCGGTTGGCCCAGTTCGTGCAATACGAAGTTGGTCACATCCACGATATTGTTTATAGGACGTAGTCCGATAATTTGCAACCTGTTCTTCAACCAGTCGGGTGATTCGGTGACTTTCACCCCCGAAATGGTCACTGCCGAATACCGGGGGCAGGCATCCGTATTTTCAACCCTGACCGGAATAGTCAGATTTGTATGTTGAACAGCAAAAGCTTCTACCGAAGGTTGGAGAAGCTTTACCGATTTATCTTTTAATGCGTAAAAGGCCTTCAGGTCACGTGCCACTCCATAGTGCGAGGCAGCATCTACGCGGTTAGGCGTAATATCCACTTCCAGCAGGGTATCGCTCTTAATGCCGTAATAATCCTTTGCAGGCGTCCCCACCTGAGCCTCAGCAGGCAGCACAATAATGCCATCATGACTGGTTCCGATACCGATTTCATCCTGGGCACAGAGCATCCCCATGGATTCCACACCCCGTATCTTCGAGCGTTTTATCGTGAAACTTTCTTCTCCCGAATATAATTTAGTACCCACGGTAGCCACTACCACTTTCTGACCTGCTGCCACATTGGGTGCTCCGCATACTATCTGAAGAGGTTCTCCTGCTCCCACATTCACGGTGGTCACATGCAAATGGTCCGAGTTTTCATGTCCGGTGCAAGTCAGCACTTCCCCGATCACCAATCCTTCCAACCCACCTTTGACGGTCTGCACTTCTTCCACTCCGCCCACTTCCAACCCGATGGAGGTTAACGCTTTCGATAATTCATCAGGCGACACATCAATATTAATGTATTCTTTCAGCCAGTTATACGATATATTCATAACTAAAAAGTTTGTTTTTTCAAGGCACAAAGATACATTTTTTTTTTAAGTGTTGGATTCAAAAATGTGTCATTGTTTGTTTGGGGGAGTGATATAACGTTGAAGTACTACTACTTTTCAAGCCTGTTTTATAAAACGGTGAATTGCTTTATCAGCATTGTCTTGGAATGCAGTATTTTTCAGATCAGTGTAAAACGTGCTCTGGTCAACAACGTCCCCGGTTAACTTTCCCTCTTTACTTGCATAAAAAATGCCACTTTTATATCGCTCATCCGAAATTCCATCAACAAAGCGTTTTGCACCTACTTCTAACGTATGCACCACTCCTAGCAATGGCATTACAATCGGAAACATAATATACGTCAACATAAACTTCATTGGTTGGGGAACATTAGCCGGTGCCCCGGTTCCCTTCGTGTTCCCGGGACTCATAACAACAAATTTGATGGTTGGATATTTTCTTGCCATAGATAACATCCACATGGTTGCTGCATATTTAACGTATCCGTAGGCTGCGAATGCATCGAATTTATCACCAAAATAGGATCCATCAAGAACAGCAGCAAACTCATCTACAGAAGAAGTCTTCATGGCAACCGGTTTCATGCCAAGCATCTTTACTCCCGGTACAGCTTCCGCACTGGGATATAGTACTGCTTTTTTTAGCTTATCATGGTTGATTAATTCCTCCACTAAGATCACATGACCTAAAATATTCGTAGCAGCTAAGTCATTCATACCGGAAGGCGTAATTTTCGCTGCCGTTTTCGCAAGTACTCCACCTGCATTTAAAATGATGGCATCAATAGGTTCCTTTATTTTTTCTACTGCTTTTCTGACAGAATTTGCATCGGAAACATCCCCAATAATAATTTCAAAAATCTTTTTTCCCGTTTTCTCCTCAAGGTCTTTTTTTGCTGCCTCGGCTTTCGCTTGATTTCTGCAGAAAAGAATTACCTTTTTGGTTTCTTTTTTCAATGCTAACTGTCGGGCAGCCTCTTTCCCAATCCCATTATTTGCTCCGGTTATTAATATGCTTTCGTTCATTTTTTCTGTTTTTTAATTTTTATTTTTATACAGCAAAATTACAATTGAAAAAATGCATTACCTTGTCTATGAAGTTCAATAAATGGTAAATTAGGTTAAAAAAGAACTACTCATGTTTATTAGCAGTTCTAAAAAATAGTGGTGATAGTTTGGTATGTTTTTTGAAAACTTTTGTAAAATGAGAAGGTTCATTAAATCCAATTTGAAAACAGATTTCACTTACTGAATAGTCTGATTGTGTAAGCAAGTCCATTGCTTTTTCAATTTTTTTTGTTCGCAAGTAATTTGCAGGGGTGTCATTGTAAATGTCTTGAAACTCTCTTTTAAACGAGGATAGGCTAAGGTTTGCTAACTTTGCTAGCTCGGTGACTGATAAATTAGAAAACAAATGATTTTGAATAATATCTTTTAAGTTGGCTTGTCTTGGAGAAAAAAGGTTAGATATTAATTCTGCTATTGTTTCGTAATTGTCAGATTGAATATTCCGGTGCAAACTGAGCCACTTATTCCGGATGAAACTGAGCCACTCATTTCGGCAAAGTGCACCACTTGTTAAAGTTGATATTTAATGTTTTTTTAAGGGTTAATCGATTAGTCTAAAAACTGTCATTCCGG
>CAIYOZ010000071.1 GCA_903927945.1 uncultured Bacteroidales bacterium
ACATTCAATGCCAGCATCGCTGTCAGCACTAAATACATCATACCTATCATTCGTTGTCTGGGCGTTTCGGGACAATTTTTGGCTCCACTCATTGGAATTCTCTTTTAATTTTTCGTTAGGAATACAATTCCTGTTTGTTAGCCTAATGAATTCAACATATTTCCGTAAACCTGATTCAAATCTGCAACCTGTTGAGCTAATTTGGTGGTACCTGCCTTGAACTTGTCAGCTTCAGCAGCTGCAACCGTAGTAGCTGTTTTCATTTTCTGTACGTCACCCACAATAACTGTCAACTCGTCATTAACTGAGCGTAAGCGTTCGTTTTGTTGTGTCAGACCCTCTGTTTGAGCTTGTATGTTTTTTAGCTGAATTTCATAAATCGAATTAATAGAGGCCAGATTCTTATTGATTTCTTCCACTTTTCCGGCATACACTTTTGTATTTTTCTCAACCGCTTCCATTCCGTCAGAAATACCTTTGTACGAAGTAGATAACTGAGCTGTTGAACCGTTGAGTTCTTCCTGCGTTTTTACAAACTTACCGGTAGCCTGAGTTGCATTGTCAATATTCTTCACAAACTGATCGGTTGCTCCCACCACATTCGACAATCCGGCAAACTGCTGAGCTGTTGTAGTCAGATTTTTAATTCCTTCCGAAAGTTTTTTTACATCGTCATCATTGATTGTTTCGGTGTAATTCAAACCCACGGCACGCGATACAACTCCGCTGTTTTGTTGATCAGCTTTGGCCTGTGGAGCCTCTTTTGTAGCACCTCCTTCGAAATCATAAATCTTATCCCAATCGTAATTTTTATGAGGCTTGTCAAGTATACCCAGCGCAAACAAAAACGCTTCAACCGACATACCGATTCCTAACATAAGACCGGCAAACTGAAGGTGTAATATCTTAAACATGGCACCAATAATTACCACAGAGGCACCCAAACTATATGCTTTTGCTACAAACGACTGTACTTCAGGTGAATTCCACCAGAGATCAAACTTAGATTCTTTTGTTGACATTATCTTTTTGCTTTTAAGTTCTTATTATTCACCATTATACGAACGAACACAACGGAATCCGATATACGGACGGCTTTCGTTCTGATACTCGTATGTTTTCACGCCACATTGTAAATAGTAGGCTATGTCTTTCCACGAACCACCTTTTACCACCTTGCGTTTCAACAAATCTGAGTCTTCAGTTTTAGCATTATACTGAAAGCTTGGGTTCATATCCGAAACAAGGGTAGTGCTTCCGTCATTATATGCTGTCGAAGTCCATTCCGCAACGTTACCGGCCATATCGTATAATCCAAAATCATTCGGTGGAAATGAAGCAACTTTCATGGTAGTAGCTCCCATATCGTCGGTATAACTACCACGCATTGGTTTAAAGTTTGCCATATAGCATCCTTTATTATCGCGTATATAATTTCCACCCCATGGATATAAAGCTAACTTACGCCCACCACGTGCGGCATATTCCCATTCGGCTTCGGTAGGCAGGCGGTAGTCCTGAGCGGCAACTGTATTAATACTGTTATACAACTTTGTTCTCCATTGACAAAATGCCTGTGCCTGTTCCCAGGTAACACCCACAACAGGATAGTTTGAGAATCCGGGATGCGAGAAATACATACGCATTTTCGGGTCGTTATAGGCAAACTGAAAATCGCGTAACCACATGATAGTATCAGGATATACATTTACAATTCGGGTAGATATCAAATCTCTGCGCGAACGTAACGGTCTCTTTTTGGTAGTATTCTTAATTACTCCATTTTCAACATAGGATGTATCAATTCTCACCTCAGCATTTTTAGGATATGCACCGGTGTTTACATTGTATTTGTTTTGAGGTAAAGCAGCCTGGTCATAATTCAACCATTCATACTTGTACTGAAGTTTACCCGGATTAATCTGTTTTTTCAATCCCAGTGCATTATTATCGGTATAATAAAGCGTTTCAAGAAGATTACGCACTTCCTCATCTTTCGATCCCCATGGAATTTTTGTTCTCCAGTTCAAACGAGCAAGTTCAGGAGTAGCATCATCCTGTTGGTTTCTAATTTTTAGACGAAACTCATCTTTACCGGCAATTACCAGCATACGTAAAGCTATTGAGTCACGAACCCAGTATACAAATTGCTTGTATTTATCATTAGTTATTTCAGTTTCGTCCATCCAAAATGCATCAACAGTCACATTAATAGTCGCAGAGAGAAAGAGAGAGAGCCGCCCTGTGTAGCAGCCAAATATAATTGGAGCCAGCATGTGGACCAGTCAAATAGACAGTCACAGAGTGGTCCACGTAAGCCCATGCAGGTGGCCAAAGCCACCATCGCA